>JANLWF010000028.1:0-6738 GCA_031364385.1 Methylotenera sp. | reverse complement strand
TCGGCCACAAAGGCGCGATCTTTGGTGCCTAAATCACGATTATTGCGAAAAAAATCGCTCAATTTGACATCGGCGGGGCTGTTAAACTCGAGTATATTAGCCAGCATCATGGCAGCTTGGCGGATTAAATTTGCGTTCATTATTTTGTCTTTATCTTAAGTTGATTACTGGTTTATAGTTGGGCGGTTTGTATTAATGCGCGTTGCCAGCATTTCGACTACATCGCCATTCTTTTCTATTTTACGGATTTTTACTGGCACGTATTGATAATCCATTGCTAACCATAGCTCGGTTTTTTCATCTGAGTCACCACCATTATGCACAATATGTATGGTTTTAAGCTCGCCAATTTTTATATTTAAGTTTACTTCACCTTCAAAACTATAATCATAAACAGCTAGTTTTTTACCTGTGGCGATTGGAATTTGCATGGTTTGCAAAGGCGCTACAAACATAAATTGATACATAAAACTCAGCAAATCTTGCGTGCCCTCATCTAAATCTAGTGTTTGCTTGCCTTTAGAGGTTTGTAGCGTGATTATTTTGTTGGGCCAATCAAAGTTTGCAATGCGCGTTTTATCAGCTTTATTACCAAACTGGTACAAATACTTACTGGGTTGCAAGCCAGTTTTAATCAGCATGCCTTCACTTGTTTGTAATAAATCTGGAAATATTAAAGCCGCCAAACCACTGCCTTGTGTTAACCATTTAAGCTGATAATGGCTACCATCAATTAGATTATAGGTGATTTTGGCCTTACCAACGGCCGAACCGTCTATTTTAGTGCGTACATCAAAATCTGTTTCTACATATTGGTAGGCATTTTCATTAATCACCAAGCCTGTGTCCAGTGGTTGCGGCTCTGGCTCTAGCTGGGCAGGTTCAGGCACACTATTTACAAGTGGTGGTTCAGGGCTTGGGTTTGGTATTGTTGCTGCTTCTGCAACGGCAGGCGCAGTATTTTCAACTATTGGCTCTGGTAAAGTTTCTGGTGCTGGCTCGGAAAGTTTTTCTGGGTTGACTTCTGGCTTAGCTTGTTTTACTGGCTTAAGCGGTGGTTTGGGCGCAATTATTTCCTGTGGTATTGGCGTTTCAACTCGCTTAGCCACTGCTTTAGGCATCTGAATTCTAGCCTCAATCACGTGCAATTCTTTTTTTAAACTAGGTAGCGCAAAATCAAAACTTACAAATAATAGTGCATGCAATGCTACAGAAACACACAAGGCAAGCCCAAGCCGCTTATAGTTTGGGGCTTGCAACATCTCAACAAGCTTATTCCACATGAACTTTTGTTAGTGTTTGCTCAAGCGTGGCACCATTTTCATCTAACTGGCGATAACGCACGAGCAGATAATATTGATTTTCGGCTAACCAAAGTTGCTTTTTGCTTTCATCTTCAGCTTTTGTGCTGACCAAATGCGTGGTTTTATATTGCACATTGGCAGCATTCAGCAGCACGCCACGTTCAGCAACCTTATATTGGTATTGATTCAGCTTTTTGCCTGTAGTTAGCGCAACATTTACCTCGTTTTTTAGCGGCGGTGTAAACATAAACTGGTAGGTATAGCTTGCCAAGTCTTGTGTCCCTGCTTCTAAAATGGCGGTTTTTGTTTTGCCTTTTACTTGCATATTCAGGGTGGTTTTTGCCCAATCAAAATCTGCAATTAGTGACTTTCTGGCGCTATCACCCTGATGCAACTCAAAGTGCATTGGTACTAAACCTTGGGCTGTAAGCTCGCCCGCACTGGTGAGTTTACGCTCCCCAAATAAAGCATAAATGCCAATGCCTTTAGTGATTGATTCAATATTGTATTGCTTGCCATCTTGCGTGAAGGTTTCTTTAACCGTGGCAAACGGTTTGCCGTCGCGCGTCACCTCGTATTCAAGCTGAATATGTTTGGGTAAATTTGATTGTGCCAATGCAACATTGGCACAAAAAATTAGGCCTAGCAATAAAATTTGACTGAGTTTCAACATGCGCTACTTTCAAATATGCGTGAAACTACTTTAACGCATTCACCAGCATTGCGTTGTCGTTTTAAACGACGATAGTTGGTGCTTCGCCCGCCGCTTGTGCGCGTACAGTGCCGATTTCATACACAGTCTCACCATTGGCTTGTAATAGGTCTTTGGCTAGCGCGGCGTGTTCTTTAGCTACAATCACTGCCATGCCAATGCCACAGTTAAAGGTTTTGTACATTTCACTATGCGTAATGTTGCCTTGCGCTTGCAGCCATTGAAATAGCGGTGGCAGCTGCCAGCTTTTAGCATTAATTTCGGCAGTTAAACCCGCTGGCAATACACGCGGAATATTCTCGGTGATGCCGCCACCAGTAATGTGCGCCATCCCTTTTACGGGCAGCGCATCGATTAAATTAAGTAATGATTTCACATAAATTTTGGTCGGCGCCATGACTACGTCTTTAAATTTTTTGCCACCAAAGAATCCATTCGCATCTGATTCAAAATCGATACCAGAATTCGCAATGAGTTTACGAATCAGTGAATAACCGTTTGAATGCGCACCGCTGCTAGCTAGACCCAACACCAAGTCACCTGCAGCAATTGTAGTCCCGTTGATAATCTTTTCTTTATCCACACAACCCACCGCAAAGCCTGCCAAATCGTACTCGCCAGCGGGGTACATGCCTGGCATTTCTGCGGTTTCGCCTCCCACCAGCGCACAGCCAGACTGCTCGCAGCCTTCCGCAATGCCTTTAATCACTTGCGCCGCGGTGCCCACTTCTAGTTTGCCGCAAGCAAAATAATCCAAGAAAAAAAGCGGTTCAGCCCCTTGTACTAAAATATCGTTGACGCTCATGGCGACTAAATCAATACCCACTGTGTCGTGCTTATTCAGCTCGAAAGCCAATTTTAATTTAGTGCCCACGCCATCGGTGCCAGAAACGAGCACTGGGTTTTTAAACTTTTTCGGCATTTCAAACAGCGAACCAAAGCCGCCAATGCCCGCCAACACCTCAGGGCGCATGGTGCGCTTGGCGTAGGGCTTAATTTGCTCTACTAGCGCATCGCCTGCTTCCATATCCACGCCTGCATCGCGGTAGCTAACTGAGGTGGGGTTTGTAGTATTTGTGTTCAAAGCTGTTCTCGATTCAAAAAATTGCATTAACTATTCATTAAACTAAATTCTTAGAACTAATCTCTTAGAATTAAATTTAAGTTTAACTTAAAGTATAATTTTAACTCACTATGCCTAATCAACCAAAAAACAACGTCAATAGTCATTTTTTTGCCAACAATCGCTGGCTTATTTTAAGCGCAGCTTTTTTGTTGTTGCTTTATTTTTTACTACCCGTGCTAACGCCATTTTTAGTGGCCGCCATTTTGGCTTATATGTGCGATCCATTGGTCGATAAAATTAGCTTGTGGGGCACAAAAAAATATCAACTTGGCCGCACACCTGCCACAGTACTAGTCATGCTGGCAATTTTGGGCGCAATTACCCTGTTATTACTCATTTTAATCCCCGTATTACAAAAAGAATCGATCATTATTTTAGAACGATTACCCGCACTTATCACCAATTTGCGCGCCAACCTTGAGCCTTGGTTACAATCTAAATTTGGCATCAGTTTGGCCATTGATAGCGGGCAAATTCAAGAAATTATCACTAAAAACTGGAAAACCGCTGGTAATATTTTAGGTGATGTACTGCAAACGGCTGGCAGTAATAGTTTGGCGCTTATTGGCGTTATTGCTAATATTTTGTTGTTGCCAGTAGTGCTATTTTACTTACTTCGCGATTGGGATGAGTTAGTCGCAGGTATTGGTCAATTGATTCCACGCGATATTTTTGATAAAACAACAGAAATTGCACAAGAGATAGACCAAATGTTGGCGGAATTTTTACGCGGACAGTTTACTGTGATGATAACCATGAGTATTTTTTATGCCACAGGCTTATGGTTAGCGGGTTTAGATATGGCGCTGCCCATTGGCTTAATTGCGGGCTTACTTAACTTTGTACCTTATTTAGGGCCAGCCATCGGCATGGGCTTGGCGCTATTAGCAGGCGCATTACAATTTACCAGTTTTGGTCAGCTAATACCTGTTTTGCTGGTATTTGGAATTGGCCAATTAATTGAAAGCAATTTTATTACGCCTAAGCTGGTAGGCGACCGTATTGGCCTACACCCTGTTGTGGTGATTTTTGCTTTGCTGGCGGGCGGGCAATTATTCGGTTTTGCGGGCGTGTTACTGGCTTTACCTGTTAGCGCCGCTATTGCAGTAGGTTTGCGCCATACTAAAGATAATTATTTGGGTAGCGATGCTTATCTTAAGTAGCATGGTTTAAATGGCTTATCTTGAGTAGCTTAGCTTAAAATAAATCCGCATGAAGCAATTACTTTTAGACATTAAGCCCGCCGCTGCGCCATCGTTGCAAAACTTTGTAGTTGGACGTAATGCCGAGGCCATCGCAAGTCTCAATGCCGCGCTTTCACAACAAAATCAGCTTAAATTTATCTATTTTTGGGGCGAAAAAGGTAGTGGGAAAAGCCATTTATTATCTGCCTGCAAGGTAATGGGGGCGAGGGTGGTGGACGATGTCCATTTGCTTAAAAATGATGCTCAAATTGACTTATTTAACACCTACAACCAGTTAAAGGAAGCTGGGAACTGCCTCATCACTGCAGGCTTGCACGCGCCAACACAAATGGGTTTGCGCGATGATTTAGCCACCCGCTTGGCTTGGGGTCTGGTGTATCAGCTACATCCGTTAAATGATGATGAAAAAGCTACTGCGCTAAAACAACACGCCAAAGAGCGTGGCATGAAACTACCCGATGAGGTCACCGATTACTGTTTACGCTACTTACGCCGCGATTTACCCACGCTAATGGCGACACTAAACGCGCTGGATGAATGGTCGCTGACCACGCAAAAACCAATCACCTTGCCGATGTTACGTAAGTTGTTACAACTTAATTTAGAACTTTAATGATAAGAAGCCATGCTTAGAATCACCGAAATTAAATTACCCTTAACATCCGCCGCTGAAAAAGGCCATACGGACGCGGAAATACGCGCGGCTGTCATCAAAAAATTGGCGATTAACGCGGCTGATTTGCTCGAATTTTCTATTTTTAAGCGTGGGGTGGACGCGCGAAAAGCGAGTGCGATTCTGTTGGTATATTCACTGGATGTGAAGGTGAATGGCGAGGCGAAGGTGTTGGCTAAATTAAGCCGTGACCCGCATGTGAAGCCTGCGCCAGACTCATCGTATAAATTTGTTGCGACTTTACCCGCACCCCAGCCCTTCACGCCAGCATTAGGTGCTTTAGCACCAACGCTGGTGGGGAAGCCAAATTCTGGCTCCCCCTTAAGTGGCGAGGGAGTTTCTGTTAAACCACGCCCAATTGTCGTGGGACTTGGCCCTGCGGGTTTATTCGCTGCTTTAATTTTAGCACAATCGGGCTTTAAGCCAATTGTGCTGGAACGCGGCAAGGCCGTAAGAGAAAGAACTAAGGACACTTGGGATTTTTGGCGCAAAGGCAAACTCAACCCCGAATCTAACGTGCAATTTGGCGAAGGTGGCGCGGGTACTTTCTCGGACGGCAAACTTTATAGCCAGATTAAGGACCCCAAACATTATGGGCGCAAGGTGTTGCAGGAATTTGTAAAAGCAGGCGCGCCACCAGAGATTTTATACGTCAGCCACCCGCATATCGGTACTTTTAGATTGGTTGGTATGGTGGAGGAAATGCGCAAAACCATTGAATCGTTTGGCGGCGAAATTCGTTTTCAAGCTAAAGTGGATGATATTGAAATGGGCGTTAATCCCCAAGGGCATAATCAGGTGCAAGGCGTAGTGCTGGCCAGCGGCGAGCGCATCGCAACCAGTCACTTGGTTTTAGCAGTTGGGCATAGCGCACGCGACACTTTTGAGATGATTGACAAAAAAGGCATTTACATCGAAGCCAAACCTTTTAGCATTGGCTTTCGTATTGAACACCCGCAATCGCTCATTGATAGAGCACGATTTGGCGCCAACGCGCAGCACCCGATTTTAGGTGCAGCCGATTACAAGCTGGTGCATCACGCCAGTAATGGCCGCAGCGTGTATAGCTTTTGCATGTGCCCAGGCGGCACAGTGGTGGCCTCCGCATCTGAGGCGGGTTGCGTGGTCACCAACGGCATGAGCCAGTACAGCCGCAACGAGCGCAACGCCAATGCAGGCATCGTGGTGGGCATTACGCCAGAGTTAGATTTTGCAGGTGATGCATTAGCTGGCATGGAATTACAACGCAAATGGGAGCGTCAAGCCTACGCGCTAGGAGGCAGTAACTATGCGGCTCCTGGGCAACTGATTGGCGATTTTCTAGCGAACATTCCTTCTACCCAATTTGGCGAAGTCACGCCGAGTTACACGCCAAGCGTGCATCTTACCAATTTAGATTCGGCTTTGCCAGAGTTCGCCATCAGCGCGATTCGTGAGGCGATTCCCGCTTTTGCCAAGCAAATTAAAGGTTTTGATTTACACGATGGCTTGCTGACAGGTGTAGAAACACGCACTTCATCGCCGATTCGCATCAAACGCGATAACGAAACCTTGCAGAGCATCAACACCAACGGTTTGTACCCTTGCGGCGAAGGCGCAGGTTATGCGGGCGGGATTTTATCAGCCGGGGTAGATGGAATAAGGGTTGCAGAGGCGGTAAGTTTAAGCCTAGCCAGCAATCACTAATATCTCACCCGTGCCCGTTTTACCTAAATTAT
>JANLWF010000008.1:0-1581 GCA_031364385.1 Methylotenera sp. | reverse complement strand
TGGCGATGTCATCGACATGCTTTTTAACGTCTAATTTAAATTGCTTCTCAGCTGCATTCTGTGAGGCTTCTGACAATGCGCTATCGAACATTTTATGATAATTTTCGAGCGGAAATTTACTATCCACCGCGACTATTCCCGTGGGTTGCGGCAGAAACAGTGCGCAATCTACGCGTGCGCCATTTTCGAAGGCATGCTGCATCTTAAAACTGTCATTCGGCAGCATGTTGCGCACCAAGCCTTCTAGCTGCACCTCACCATAAGCACCGCGGCTGCGCTTGTCGCCTAGCAATTCTTGCAGGCTGACCATATTCACGGTGAGGCCATCAATCTTCTTCTGCGCCTCATCAATGGTGGCCAGGCGCTCCATCACGCTAATAAAAGTTTCGTTGGTTTTTTTAAAACCTTCCTCTAATCTTTCAGAGACTTTGCCACCGATTTGTTCCAAGCGCACATCGACTACTTTGCTGAGGCTTTCAATGCTCTGCGTGAGTGTAGTGGTCGCTTTCAGCATGGTGTCGTTGATAAGCGATTGCTGCGATTTTCCCTGCTCGCTCAAAGTTCTATGCAGTGTTTCTAACACTGCCAATTGTAACGCTTGCATGGCATCGCGCGTGGTTTGTAATTCGAATGACACTGAATTTTTAAGCATTTCTCCACTGCCCTGCGAGGCAGTATTAATACGGTCTCCCAGCTTAATCAAGCCATCATTTAAATCGATTAACATAGCACGATGCTTGTTTTCGAGTTGTTCTTCTAGCTGCCTTAATAGCAAATCTGCCGAGTGATTTTGGGTGCTACGCCAAGCCAGCCACAAAGCTAGAAGCAGGATAATAAGCGTTGCGATAAATTGTAATGTCACGATATTCATATATTGATATTATAGCTGATAGATAGCTTGCCCAAAGGCGCAATCATTGAAAGGGCGCAATCAATTAAAGGGCGCATGCATAAGATATGTTAACATTGAACATACAATTTGCTTTTCAAGCGCAGAATCAACTCACTAGGCAGAATAAAACCATTACTATGATAAAAAAAATCGGGTCTAAATTATCGAAAGTCATTACTTACATCGAGACTTTTAAGCAACTTAGCTTCATCAAACTTTCCAATACCTCTCCTTATAAAAAATCTGCTCGCATAGGCTATCTACGCGGCATTGATTTTTATGCCCCGCTTAACTTTTATAGCGTATTAGCCAATGCCATGCTTAACTATAAAAAAGCGCATGGCGTTTATCCCAATTTAGTTAAGCCTCAAGGCTTCAGTGAAAAAGTTTTCTGGTTTAAATTTTTTGGAGAGGTCAAAATACCAGAGACTGGCAACAAGCTTCTTACTGAGCGCTTTATTCCAGCACATATTAGGCATCTAATCAGTTGCCCTCAAGTTGTTTGGCACACAAAGCAGGCAAATTTACCAAAAAATGATGAGATACCTGCAGGAAGCTACTATTTAAAGGCCAGCCATGGTTCTAATATGTTTAAAAAAATTCAGTATCCACTTACTGATCAAGAGCGCGCGGTTTTAGAGTCAGCTTGCCATCAATGGCTTGCTTACCCTTATGGCATAGAGACTGGC
>JANLWF010000406.1:0-8830 GCA_031364385.1 Methylotenera sp. | reverse complement strand
CAGGGGTTTACCGATAACTTAAAAACAGCAGGTCAAGGTAAATTAAACTTAGAACTAAAAATTCCCATGCAAAATTTAGATGCCGCGAAATATAAAGGTGTTTACAAAATTAGCAATGGCACCATTTTTGCCAATACCGATATTGGCTTGCCAGAACTTAATAAGTTAAATGGTGTGTTGAACTTTACCGAAAATAGTTTAACAACGCAAAACGTCAGCACTGAAATTTTAGGTGGCCCAGCTAAATTCAGCTTACGCACTGGTGTCGATAAAGAGCTTTACGTGACAGCTAAAGGCCGCATCTCTGATGTTGGTATCAAAAAGCTGGCCTCTAACGCGCTTATAGACGCCATGCAGGGCAGCGCAGATTGGGCAGGCGAAATTACGATTAAAAAACCACTGGTAGAGGTTAACTTACGTTCAAACTTAGTCGGCATGGCGATTGAGCTACCACCGCCGTTTAACAAGCCAACCAACCAAGGTATGGCTTTCAGCTTTGAGAAAAAGCAAACCAACCCCAGCAATGACAACATGGATATTAAGTATGGGAGTCTTGTCTCAGCAAAAATACTACGTACTTTGCAAACTGGGATTGGGCAAGTTGGGACTGGACAAGAGGGAGAATTGGTTTTTGAGCGGGGTGATATTGGCATCAATATAGCCGCTGTAGCGCCCAGTCAGTTTGGGTTGTCGCTACATGGCAAGCTGGATTACCTAGATGCGGATGATTGGTTGGCGCTATTTAGCAAGCCTAACGACAAGGCTGGTGCATCAGCAATGTCGATTAATAAAGCCGATATTGCAATACAAAAGCTTGATGTTTTTGGCCGCAGGCTGAATGCACTCAAAGTCATTGCACAGCCCAATGCGACAGGCTTACAATTTGCTATTGAAAGCCAAGAGATCACAGGCAGTGCCGAATGGCAAAGCGCTGGTGCTGGCAAGATTATCGCACGACTTAAAAATTTAACTGTGCCAAGCAGTAGCGAAGCCAAAGTCGCCGCAGAAAAAGATTTCAGAAAGCTAAGCAAGGGCTACCCAGCACTAGATGTGGTGGCGGAAAATTTTCAGTTAGGCAATAAAAATTTGGGTAATTTAGAGCTAAATGCCTTTGAAACTGGCGATGATTGGACGATACAAAAACTCAAAATCACCAACCCAGATAGTACTTTACTGGCAGATGGCACTTGGTACAATTGGACACGCAACCCTAATACCAAACTCAATTTTACGCTTAATGTAGGTAATATCGGCAAAACACTCAAACGTTTTGGTCAGCCAGACACGGTCAAAGGCGGCGAAGCGGCCGTTGTCGGACAGCTAGAATGGTCTGGCAGCCCACACCAATTTGAAACGGATGGTTTAAATGGTTATTTCAAACTAGAAGCGACAAAAGGTCAAATTTTAAAAGTGAAGCCTGGGGTTGGGCGCTTGTTCGGCTTGCTCACGTTGCAAAGCCTGCCGCGTCGATTAAGCCTTGATTTTAAAGACTTATTTAGTGACGGTTTTGCCTTTGATAAAATTAGTGCCAATGCCAAAATTGATAACGGCATTATGCGTAGCGATGATTTTTTTATGACTGGCCCCGCTGCAGAAACTAGCATTAAAGGTGAAACTAATTTAAAAACAGAGACGCAACGATTGCATGTAAAAGTGACTCCGCACATTAGCGATAGCTTATCGCTTGCTGCGTTAGCTGGTGGCCCAATTGCTGGTGCTGCCGCTTTTGTTGCGCAAAAGATACTAAAAGACCCTTTCAACAAAATTATCTCTAGTGAATATATCATTACTGGTACATGGGATAAGCCAGTAGAGATAGAATCAGAACAAGACGGCGCGCAAAAACTAAATAATAAATCGCCGCTTAGCCCTTAATTAATAGTACTTAATTTATAGCCACTAATTTATAGAGCCGCTTTTATGCCAATTACCTCACGAAATAAAGCATCAAAACCTTACAGCAGAGCTTCGGATAACGCTGCTTCTGGCAGCAAAGCTATCAATAAAACTATTGCATCTGGCGTGACAAAAGTGGCTGGCATCCAAATGGCCTCTAGCCCGCAAGTGTCGTCTAACCTCACCGAAGCCGAGCGCTTAATTGCGCTTGCCGTGGAACAAGGCGCAAAAATTGTAGTGCTGCCAGAATATTTTTGCATTATGGGAACAAAAGACATAGATAAAGTGGCGGTGCGCGAAAAAGTGGGAGATGGTCTCATTCAACGCTTTTTATCTAAAATGGCGCGCGAGTACGAGATTTGGCTAATTGGCGGCACGGTGCCTTTGGCCTGCAATTATCCGAATAAAGTACGCAATAGTTGCTTGGTGTATAACGATAGAGGTGAACAAGTCGCACGTTACGATAAAATTCACCTGTTTGGGCTCGATTTAGGTGTCGAGCATTATCACGAAGAAAAAACGATTGAGCCTGGCGATACTGTCGTAGTAGTGGATACGCCTTATGGAAAAATTGGCCTGTCGATTTGTTACGACTTGCGTTTCCCCGAGCTTTATCGTGCCATGGGCGAGGTGGATATCATTGTGGTTCCATCCGCCTTTACCGAAACCACGGGCAAAGCGCATTGGGAAAGTCTAATCCGCGCACGGGCGATTGAAAACCTATGCTATGTCATTGCCCCCGCACAAGGTGGTTACCATATATCTGGCCGCGAAACGCATGGCAACAGCATGATTGTTGACCCGTGGGGCGTGATTTTAGATAGGCTTCCACGCGGTTCTGGTGTGGTGATTGCCAATATCAATCGCGAGTATCAAGCGGGCTTACGCAACAGCTTGCCCGCGTTGAAACATAAAACCATTAAAGCCATCTAACTCTGCAGCGTCATTCTGAGCATAGCGAAGAATCCATTGTGAGCTAACTTAACTTCTGGATTCTTCGCTATGCTCAGAATGACGGTTTACGGGTAATTTTTCAGGAATAAGTTATACGTAATTCAAGAATATACTTAGCTTAGTTTTTTGTGGTGCTGGTATAGTATGAACTTACTTTAAAGACAATGGCCGAATGAACATTGAGCAAACCATTTTGAGCAAACAAAACCACTTCGACACCGCACACGACTTGCTACTAAAGCCTACTGGGCTGGATGCCAGCGCTTTACAAGGGGTGCTGGGCAGCATTATGTCGCACCAAGTGGATTACGCTGATTTGTATTTTCAATATTCGCGCTCAGAATCTTGGGGCTTGGAAGAAGGCCAAGTTAAATCGGGCAATTTTAGTATTGACCAAGGTGTGGGCGTGCGTGCCGTCAGTGGCGAGAAAACCGCGTTTGCGTATTCTGACGACATCAACTTGCCCGCTCTGCAAGCTGCTGCCAATGCCACCAAATCGATTGCTGTGCTTGGTTTAGAACAAACTGGCAAAAGCATTATCACCAAACCAAACAATCAACTGTATTTGCCGCAAGACCCAATTGCAAGTTTAAGCGCAGACGCAAAAGTAAGGCTGCTAGAACGTTTAGAACAATTCGCACGCAAGCTCGACTCACGCGTGACGCAAGTGATGGCGAGCATTGCAGGCGAATATGAAGTGATTATGGTAGCTAGAAGTGACGGCGTCATGGCGGCCGATGTGCGCCCACTGGTGCGTATTTCTGTGCAAGTGATAGCGGAGCAAGAAGGCAGGCGCGAGCAAGGCTCTAGCGGCGGTGGCGGGCGTTTTGATTATAGTTATTTTACTGATGAGGTTTTACATAGCTATGCAGAAAAAGCCGTGCATCAAGCCATAGTCAACTTAGACGCGCGCCCTGCCCCCGCAGGTAGCATGACGGTTGTATTAGGCGCGGGCTGGCCAGGTATATTGTTGCATGAGGCGATTGGCCACGGCCTAGAAGGCGATTTTAATCGCAAAGGCAGTAGCGCTTTTGCTAACATGATGGGCAAGCGCGTGGCGGCTAAAGGCATTACCATTGTAGATGATGGAACGCTGCAAGATCGTCGCGGATCGCTCACCATGGATGACGAAGGCAACCAAACCAATAAAACCGTGTTGATTGAAGACGGCATCTTGCGCGGCTACATTCAAGACACACTCAACGCGGGCCTAATGAAAATGCCTGTAACAGGCAATGCGCGTCGCGAAAGCTACGCGCACATCCCCATGCCGCGCATGACCAACACTTATATGCACAATGGCGATAGCGACCCTGCTGAGATTATTAAATCGGTGAAAAAAGGCCTGTACGCGGCTAATTTTGGCGGAGGGCAAGTGGATATTACCAGCGGCAAATTTGTCTTTAGTGCGGCTGAAGCCTACATGATTGAAGACGGCAAAATCACCTACCCCGTCAAAGGCGCAACTCTCATCGGCAATGGGCCTGATGTGCTAACGCGTGTGAGCATGATAGGCAACGATATGGCACTTGATAGCGGTGTTGGCACATGTGGCAAAGAAGGTCAAAGCGTACCTGTGGGCGTAGGCCAACCAACGCTAAAAATTGATGGCTTAACAGTGGGCGGCACGGCTTCTTAATAGTAGAAAATTTCTGATGCTGGCCTCATTGGCGCAACTACCATATTCATTTAAAAGCCCCCCCCAAATTAACTAAGGAGTAAGGCATGAAATGTTCAATTCAGTTTGATATAAAACCCGTTATACTTGCGCTAGCGATGGTCTCTTCTAGCTTTGTTTATGCAGATGAGCCTATTATAACCACGGCCGATAAACCTGTCGCCGAACAGCTAGTGGATACCATGACCAAACTGGCTGGTGGTCCGCACAAAGGCTATCGTGCCAATCATGCCAAAGGCATTATGGTCAGCGGAACATTCACTCCTGCTATAAGTGCAGCAAGCTTAAGCAAAGCACCGCATCTGCAATCAGTCAGCACTCCCGTTACGGTTCGTTTTTCAGATGCTACAGGGGTGCCCAATATTCCTGACGCTAATGGCAACGCCTTCCCTAAGGGCATCTCTATTCGCTTCCAATTACCAGATGGCACTTACACCGATATCGTTAGCATCTCGGTCAACGGCTTTCCGGCAGCGACGCCAGAAGACTTTCTGGGTCTGCTCAATGCGGTGGCGGCAAGCGGCCCCGAGGCTCCCAAACCTTCGCCAGTTGAGCAATTTTTAGGCTCGCACCCAGCCGCACTTAAGTTTGTAACAACACCCAAACCAGCGCCAGTCAGTTTTGCCACACAAGCATTTTATGGCGTCAATGCATTCAGCTTCACTAATGCCAAAGGTGAAAGCCGCTATGGCCGTTACCAGATTATTCCGCTGTTGGGTCAGCAATCACTGACTGCAGAAGAAGCGGCAAAAGCCGCACCCAACTACCTGATGGATGAATTGCCTGCGCGCTTAAAGACAGCCGAAGTTAAATATCGCTTACTCGTGCAACTAGCCGAAAAGAATGATGTGATTAACGATGCCACCGCAATATGGCCAGATAGCAGGCCGCAAGTCGAGCTGGGCGTACTTACACTAAAAGCGCCATTGCCAGATAGCCAGCAAGTGGAGAAGAAAGTGATGTTCAGTCCGCTGAATCTGCCTGAAGGCATAGCACCTTCTGAAGACCCAATTCTGCTGGCAAGACCAGCTGCCTATGCAGTGAGCTATGGAAGGCGCTTGGCTGAATAATATTATTGCAAGTTTCAAAATAAAAAAAGGGCGCGCTGTAATAAAAACAAGCGCGCCCTTTTTTTTGATACTAATCTATTTCAATACGCGGTTACGGTATTCACCAGTTCTAGTATCAATCTCAATCTTATCACCCTGCGCACAGAATAATGGTACTGGGAACTCGAAGCCTGAAGCCAATTTTGCTGGCTTCATTACTTTGCCAGAAGTGTCACCTTTTACAGCAGGCTCTGTATAAGCAATTTCGCGCACTACGGTGGTTGGCAGCTCAATAGAAATAGCCTTGCCATCGTAAAAACGCACATCACAGGCCATGCCGTCTTCTATATAGGGTAGCGCATCTTCCATAAATTCAGCGTCCACGTCCACTTGGTTATAATCTTCGTCCATAAACACATAAGTTGGATCGGCGAAGTAAGAATAAGTCACTTCTTTTTTTTCTAGTACGATAATTTCAAACTTGTCGCCAGCACCGTAAATGGTCTCGCTTGGCGCTTCGGTTAGCAAGTTTTTAAATTTCATTTTTACCACAGCCGTGCTGCGGCCAGATTTGTTATATTCGGCTTTTACCACTACCAATGGCACGCCATCGACCATAATCACGTTGCCGGCGCGGAGTTCTTGTGCTGTTTTCATAAAATCACCTAAAAATTATGCGTAAAAAAGTTAAGCGCGGATTATACATTAACTAGATTTTATTGCAAAAAATCACGAGCTTAGCGGCTAAATCTTGCTGCTTTGCCAGTTGCCGACTTTGTTGCAATGTGTAGCCACTGATAGCTGACAAATGTTCTAAATAAGTATTCCAAACTTGTTTTGGCAGTTGCCCTATAGACCAATATCGATGCGCCTCACATACTATGTCTTTTACATTTAAATTTGCATAAAAAAGGTCTAAAAACGCGTTTAGTTTCTTAATATGAGCATTTTCATCTTGAAAATAAGGCTGCCAAATAAATGACTTGCCTGCCCAAATTGCGCGCACCCAACTATCTTCGCCGCGCACAAAATTAATATCGCAATCGGCAAGCAACTGGTCGTAATTCGCTTGCGAGAGAAAAGGCAGAATATGCACGTCAAGATTTTCGCGGGTTAAATGGTCGCCAACTTCAATGGTTGCTACATCAAAATAATCCGCAATTTGCGGCAAGATGCTGCTGGCTGGCACGTAGCAATTAATGATTTGGGTTGATTCGGCAAACGCGTCTAGCAAGGAGCGGAGTGGCGCATGTGGGTAGCAAAATAATGAAATTTTAAGCGCATTCTCATGTCTGTCATTCCGACGAAAGTCGGAATCTAGTGACTTTAAAGACGCTGGATTCCAACTTTCGTCGGAATGACGATAGGTGTAAGTTTCTCTAAGTAAACCGCCCGTAGCTTCTGTAAAACCTGGAAAGTAGAAATGGCGTGTTAAGCCATTAGGCTGTGGTGATGGCTTAGCATGAAATTCATTCACCCACAGCTCTGCTGATAAATATTCTAAATTAATCCATTTGCTTTGCTGGCGCGTCATTGCTGCCAAATATGGCGCTGGCAATTCGCAGCTAAAGGCTTCAATCACAACGTCAGCTACTTGGCTAAAATCGGCCTTGCCTTCTTTACCAGCAGTATGCCACTTTAAAATCGTGATTTCTTCACAAACTTGGCTTTTTTCTGCAAGATTTAAATTAGGAACAATCTTCTGCGCAGCCTCCAGATCATCTATCCACAACCTAATCTGCAAACCATGTTCTATCTGCAATTGGCGCGCCAAGCGCCAGCAAACGCCAATGTCGCCAAAGTTATCGACTATTTTGCAGAAAATATCCCATCGTTTTAATGCGTTCAAAGCAAATTAATACCAAAATGTTTAAGAGCTATCGCATAAACGTAAAAAACCACCAAAGTAAACGCGATGCATGCCAATAAAGTAGGCCAAAAGCCCCATTTTGGTAGCAAATATGGGAACAGCAAAAACATGGGCAGCGTAGGGATGACGTACCAAAACGTGTAATAGGCGTGATTGGCGATTTTGCTTATGGGTTGTTTTTCGACATATAGCCATATCAACGCAAGCACCGTCACTAGAGGCAGCGAGGCTATTAAGCCACCGAGCTTGTCACTGACTTTGGCAAATTCTGACACAATCACTACCACGGCGGCGGTAACGATATATTTGATAATCACAAATTTTGTTATCATTTTTTAATGCTCCATATTTTTATGCCCTGCTCCACCCATTTGTGGCTTTCTCACATCAAACTCGATAGTAGGCTTAGTGTCTGGCGCGCTTGTTTGCTTGGCTGCGGCGGGCAAAGCGGTATTATCAACTAATTCATACGCAATGCTACCTGACATGTGCTGTTATTTAAAGAGTCCAACGTTTCGTAAAATGTAGTTAGTGGCTTGTAACTTTCAGCCACTGCCTGCTTAACAACATATAAGCCGCAGGTAACACAAATAAAGAAAGCAGTGGCGCAGTGAGCATGCCACCAACCATGGGTGCGGCAATACGGCTCATGGCCTCTGAACCTGTACCCGTGCCAATTAAAATAGGAATTAGCCCCGCCAATATCACCGCAACCGTCATGGCTTTTGGCCGCACCCGTAAAGCCGCGCCTTCAATTAATGCTACGTATAAATCTTCTTTATTATTAAGCTTGCCTGCGGCACGATAGCGCTCAATGGCATCATCTAAATATACTAGCATGATGATACCAAACTCTGCCGCTAGCCCAGATAAGGCAATCATGCCTACACCGCTGGCAATGGAAAAATGATGCCCTAAAAAGTAAAGAAACCACACCGCGCCAACCAAGGCAAAAGGCAGGCTACCTAATATAAGTATGGCTGGTGTGATGCGTTTAAAGGCTAAAAATAGTAAGATGAATATAATGCCCAGCGTCATTGGCACGACATAACTTAATCGCTTAGACGCGCGTTCAAAGTATTCAAATTGTCCAGACCATGCAATTGAATAGCCTGCGGGCAGCTGCAATTCTTTATCTAGCATGGCTTTAGCCTCTTTTACAAAGCCGCCTAAATCACGGTCTTGAATATCAACATATACCCAAACATTAGGGCGTGCGTTCTCACTTTTTATCATCGGCGGGCCATCGATCACTTTAATCTCTGCAACTTCACCTAGTGGCACGGTTGCGCCTTGCTCTGTAATAATAGGTAAGGATTTAAGCTTCTCTACCGAATCTCGCAACTCTCTTGGAAAGCGCACATTGATTGGGAAACGAGCTAG
>JANLWF010000400.1:0-4057 GCA_031364385.1 Methylotenera sp. | reverse complement strand
CCATGATTTAATAGTCTGCCATGATGGATTGGTCTGCAAGATCCCATTTTGCAAGCAAGCTAAAGCGCACTGGTTTTGAAGCGTCTGTTTCATCAATACTGTGTTTTTGCAAATACACTTGCGCTAACATGGGCGTTTGTTGCAGTTGTTTAATGTATTGCAACACAACAGGTAAGTTTTTGGCCTCACCCGTCAATACTACAAGCTGTTTTTTGCTGTTGGGTTCTAAGCTAAGTAATGCAATGTCTTGCATATCCGCTTGCTCTATCGCAGCTAGTAGATTATTCCAAGGCGTGGCGAGCATGTTTACAGCTTCGGTCAATTGCTTAGTTTCATCGGGTGTAACCAGCGCTGCATCCATTTTGATAGGCTGACTTTTAGGCAGCGTTTGTTGACTGAACTGCTTTAATTGCAATGAAATGTCAGCTAATTTTAATTGTTGCTTTTGATACACTTGCCCTGTTAAAGCCAGCAACAACAGGCTTGCCAACAAAATGCTCATGCCGAACCAATTTGCACTTGATAAAGCAGGCTGTTGAATAAATTCTAAATCTAGCTTAACGCTCATATAACCGCCTCTAACATCGCGTAACGGCTGTCGTGACTGGTGCTATCGGTTCTGCTAACCAAGTCAATACGTGTGATGTGCCACCCATCCAGGGTTGTTAAGGCTGTATTTTGATGAGTAGGTGCGACAATAAAAACATTGCGATACGCCACATCACCCAATACACTTTCGCGCATTAGTATATGTTTTAGCTCAGCTTGCCAATCGCCACCTATTGCATGACTGTGTAGCTGCTGGCATTGGCCTTGCTGCAACATAACCAGTGTTAATCGGCTATGCTCTACAATGGCTAAGTAACCCGTCGTTTTAGCCTGTTGTTTTGCCAAACCATTCATTGCCACCATTAAGTAAGGTTTTACACTTTTTAATTTAAGTTGATGGGATAGTGCAAGTTGACTTAAATGCTGGAGTAATTTTTTATCTATCGCCGCAGCTATAATGGTCTGTTGTGGCGCAGCATCATTACATACTACTTGCCAATCATCCGCATTAGTGCCATGTATTTCTTTAAAAGCGGCGTTTGCATAGGCATTTTTTTCAGCTAAATTCATCATAATTGCTTGCGCTGGTAACGCCACATAGCGCACCAAATCACTGCCCAGCACTATTTGTAATGAGATTTTTGGTTTAACCTGCTGCACGTTTGGTTTCATTTGCTGTGCTGTTAAAAAATCACCCAGCAAACTATCTAACTGATTAATAGCATGTTGCCATGCAGACTGATTGGTTTGTTGTGTAAAAATCATGCTACTTTTATGCGTATTATTGTTGTTAAATATGCCCGCATTGCTAATGACAGCAATGCTCTCTGCGCTTATAAAAACAGATAATTTTTTAGTAAACAAGTGACTAGGCAACAAACGTAACACGGTTTATCTCCTGCAAAGTGGTAGCACCATTGCCCGCGGCTTCCAATGCGGCTTCTCTAATGGTGCGCATACCGCTGCGTTTTGCAGCATCTTTCAGTTTGCGAATAGGCTCACGCGCCACAATCATCTCGCGCAATTCGTCATTTAAAATAAGCAGCTCGGCTACCGCTTTGCGACCACGATACCCCGTGCCACGACAATAGCCGCAACCCTTAGCAAACTTAAAATGCATGCTGGCAGCCATGCTTGGAGTAACACCTGAATCCGTTAATAATTGTGCGTCAGGCTGAAAATCTTCTGCACAGTATGGACAAATGGTGCGAATTAAGCGCTGTGCCACAATACCGTTCATGGCAGCTACAAAATTGTAAGGGTCAACCCCCATGTGCATAAACCGACCAATCACATCTAACACGTTATTGGCATGTACGGTAGTAAACACCAAATGCCCAGTTAATGCGGCTTGTACGGCAATTTGTGCAGTTTCGGCATCGCGAATCTCGCCAACCATAATTTTATCTGGGTCGTGGCGCAAAATTGAGCGCAATCCACGCGCAAAGGTTAAGCCTTTTTTCTCGTTCACTGGTATTTGCAATACACCTGGCAACTGATATTCGACTGGATCTTCAATGGTAATAATTTTGTCATGCCCAGTATTAACCTCTGAAATAGCCGCATACAGCGAGGTGGTTTTGCCGCTACCAGTAGGGCCAGTGACCAGTAACATGCCATAAGGCTCATTGGCTAATTTACGAAATTGGCTAATAATTGTGGCATCAAAACCTAAAGCCTGCAGGCTTAATCCTTGCGCTTCTTCAGATAAAGCTTTTCTATCCAGCACCCGTAACACAGCATCTTCACCAAATACGCTAGGCATAATAGAGACGCGAAAATCCACTTCACGACCCTGCACCTCCACCTTAAAGCGGCCATCTTGCGGAATGCGCCGCTCGGCAATATCAAGTTGTGCCATCACCTTAATACGCGAAATTGCTTGATCGGCATTATCTAGACCCTGCGTGCCGCCAATGTTGGCTATGACGCCATCAATACGATATTTAATTGACAACCCAGCGTTAGAACACTCTAAATGTATATCACTGGCGCCTATTTTCAGTGCGTCGTACAGCGTAGAATTAATCAGCTTTATAATGGGGTTGGTGTCCTCATTAATAGACTTTAAAGATAAGTGTGCCACCAACTCGTTAGATTCTGCATTGCTGTCATGCGCAGAATCTTGCATACCATCCATAGCGCGCATGGTTTCCTCGTGCTGCGCTAAAAAAGCGGCAATATCGCTACGATGCGCCAGGCGCCAAGTAAATGGCTGCTTAATTTGCTCTATTGCCCATTCTTGCAAACTTTCGTTTAAGGGGTCAGCAAACACTAAAATTAACTCTGCTTCAGCTTTGTTACTATCGAATTGTTCGATGATTTGTTCGCTGGTTTGTTTGCTCTCTTGTTCGCTGGTTTGTTCATTAAACTTTTTAAACTTGTAAAAAGCTAAGCACTCTTTTTGTTGTGCTTTAGCAAAGGGAATAACCTCAAAAGCCGCCGTTAAGCTATGTAATTCTTTCATGCTGATGGCAGTAAAATTTAATGCCGTGCATAGCGCTTGTAAAAACTCTTCTTGATTGCAGCCAACAATTTCTTCTAACACTTCGATGGGTCTGCGTTGTTGCAACTGCGCTTGTGATTTTGCTTGCTTAATCATAGCCGCTTGCAAAATAACAGGTTGAGGTTGTGAGCCTTTTAATAATGGCGCGTTCATTATTGAATGTTCCCTGCCAATTCAAAAATAGGCATATATAGCAGCAGCACTACTACACCGATTACTAAGCCAATAAACAACATCAAAATGGGTTCAAATAATTTAGTAAACCATTCTATCCAGCGCGATAATTCCTCATCATAAAACGCAGCTATGCGTTCCATCATATCGCCAATTTTGCCACTGCGTTCACCCACACGTAGCATACGCACGGCAATTGGGGTAGTTAATCCTGCGTTTTCCATAGCGATTGAAATGGCTTGGCCTTCACTAATAGCAGTAGTTGCAGAGTGCATTTGTTTTTGTAACGTAACATTTAACAAGCCAGATACAGATTTTAATGCCGCTAGTATAGGCGTTCCACCTTTTAGTAGCATACCTAAGGTGCGATAAAAGCGTGCCATTTGATAAATACGTAAGCGCTTACCTAGGGCTGGAATCCGCCAGAATAACTGACTGAGCCACCTTCTTGTTGAGGCCTGCTTGAGTGCAAAAAACAAGGTCGTGATGCACAAAGCAATAGCCGCTAAAATTTCTTTGCCATGTGCTTCTAACAACACGCCCCAAGCCAATAATACTTGTGATAAAAACGGTAAATTGCCGCCCGTATCTTCATAAATACGGCTAAATTTAGGCACCACAAAACCCAGTAAAAACAAGATAACCAAGCCACCCACCACCATTAATAAAGCAGGGTAAATAGAGGCACTCACTATCTTTTTTTTAACCAAGCCCAATTGCTGATCATAACTAACATAGCGCGTTAATGCCTCAACCAAATCACCCGTTTTTTCGCTGGCACGTACGGTGGCTACATTTAAAATTGGGAAGCTGTTATTTTGTTGCGCT
>JANLWF010000399.1:0-4037 GCA_031364385.1 Methylotenera sp. | reverse complement strand
AAGCCACGCCAAAAAATGAGATTGCACCGAGAAAATAGGATGGCAAACTAAAATGGCACAACATATTTTGATTGTTGATGATGATGCGGATATTTTAAAATTGCTTGAAATACGACTCAGCGCAAGCGGCTACAAGGTAGTATCGGCAAGCTCTGCTGAGGAGGCGCTTACATTATTTCATATCAATCCAGCTGCGTTAATAGTTAGCGATTTGCGTATGCCCAATATGGATGGCTTCACGCTTTTCCAAGCGATTCATGCCTTAGATGCTACCGTGCCGTTTATTTTACTTACTGCACATGGGTCGATTCCCGAAGCCGTATACGCTACGCAGCAAGGTGTGTTTAGCTTTTTAACTAAGCCGTTTGATAGCAAAGCACTATTAGAACAGGTCGCGAGGGCGCTAAAAATCACCTCTCCACAATTACATGGCCTGAATGCTGATGAAGCTTGGCGTAGCAGTATTGTAAGTTGCAGCCCACAAATGGATAGCCTGCTAAGCCATGCTAAATTAGTGGCAGTATCAGATGCCAGTGTATTGATTCAAGGTGAAAGCGGCACTGGTAAAGAGCTGCTGGCTAAAGCCATTCACCTTGCCAGCGCACGCGCTGAAGCCCCATTTGTGGCGATTAACTGTGCCGCACTACCAGAGGCTTTGCTGGAATCTGAGCTATTTGGTCATACTAAAGGCGCATTCACAGGCGCAGTGAAAGATCACTCAGGTTTAATAAAAAATGCACAAGGTGGTACGCTTTTTTTAGACGAGATTGGTGACATGCCACTTAGCTTGCAAGCCAAGCTGTTACGCGCCCTGCAAGAACGCGTCATTCGCCCAGTAGGTGCAAACAAAGATATTGCGATTGACGTACGTGTAATTTGCGCCACACATAAAAACTTACCGCTAGAAATGCAAGCAAACAGATTCAGAGAAGACTTATATTACCGTATCAATGTGGTAAATTTAGAGATCCCACCATTGGCTGCAAGGCGCGAGGATATTGGGCTGCTGGCCAATTACTTTTTGGCTAATCTCAACAATAAGTATCATAAAAGTCATACTAAAAATCCTAGCAAAAAAATAAATGGCTTTGCACCAGAAGCGCTTGAAATACTGCTGGCCGCACCTTGGCCTGGCAATGTACGGCAACTGCAAAACACCATAGAGCAAGTGGTGGTGCTTGCTACCACACCCATTATTACCGTGGCATTGGTGCAAAAAGCGCTGCAAGATAATGTAAGTAATATGGTTTCATTTGAAACTGCCAAGAAAAATTTTGAGCAGCAATATTTAATCAATCTACTCAAAGCCACGCAAGGCAATGTCGCACAATCGGCGCGCATAGCAGGCCGCAACCGTACTGAGTTTTATAAAATATTAGACCGCCATCATATTAACCCTGCGCTTTTTAAAGCAAAGCAATCTCTTGAATAGTTTTGTCGCTTATTAGTGACAAAAAAACTGCTTTAATTTCAATACATTAATGGTTTAGCCTATAACTATGTCGTTAATCAGCGACAAAATATATAGTCGCACAAACTCTAAATATTCTTAAGTTATTGTTTTTAATTAAAAATTAATATTGGCACGGCTATTGCAATACTATTATTACTGCAATAGTTATCAATAACTACTCATAGCAAGCAATTTTGATAGCGCAGTTTTTTTTAATTGTTTAGGAGTAATCTCATGTTGAAATCAAATATTTCAAATTCCCCTATTAAAGCAGTTGCCATCACTACTTTAGCCTCTCTATTTTTGTATGGTGCTACATCACAACTAGCGTTAGCTGAGACTGTTGCGCCTGTCAAAATTGTCGCGGCTGAAGCAACGGCAGACGCTGATTTTAAGAAATTGGACTTAAATAGCGATTCAAAAATATCACTGAAAGAAGCTGTAAAAGACAAAACTTTAGCTACCAGTTTTGATGTGACGGATGCTAATAAAGATGGCAATATTACGGCCGATGAATACGCTAGCTACAAAGCAGCCATGCAGATTAAAAGCCCTGATGGTGCCCCAACAGCAAATCCTGTCAATTAATTAGTTTGCTCTACACCTACAATTTTTACCCCTATTAATTGTAGGTGCTGCCACACTGTGTTATGCAGTGTGGCTTTTTTGCGCCTAAATCAAACTGCCACAACACCTTTAATTGAAGGGTGTGGGTCGTAGTATTCAAGTGTAAAGTACTCAAACTTAAAGCTGAAAATATCAGTCACCCTGGGGTTGATATGCATTTGCGGCAACGGGCGCAGTTCGCGTGCAAGCTGCTCTTGCACTTGCGCCATGTGATTGGTGTAAATATGCGCATCGCCAAGCGTGTGCACAAAATCACCGAGTTTTAAGCCGCATACTTGTGCCACCATCATGGTTAACAGCGCATAAGAGGCGATATTAAACGGCACGCCAAGAAATATGTCGGCGCTACGCTGATAAAGCTGGCAGCTGAGCTTACCGTCGGCTACATAAAATTGAAAAAACGCATGACAAGGTGGCAACTTCATTTGATCCACGTCCGCCACGTTCCAAGCTGAAACAATCAAACGTCTCGAATCAGGATTATTCTTAATCGCATTCACCACTTGGGAGATTTGATCAATATGTGTGCCATCTGGCTTCGGCCAATTGCGCCATTGGTAGCCATATACAGGTCCTAGGTTACCATTTTCGTCTGCCCACTCATCCCAAATACGCACGCCGTTTTCATTTAGATAGGCAATATTAGTGCTGCCCTGCAAAAACCATAACAACTCGTGAACAATTGATTTTAAATGTACTTTTTTGGTGGTGAGTAGCGGAAAACCTTCAGCCAAATTAAAGCGCATCTGATAGCCAAACACCGACAGCGTTCCCGTGCCAGTGCGATCTTCTTTCTTTTTGCCGTGTGCAAGCACATGGCGCAGTAGGTCGGTATATTGTTTCATTTAAAACCTATCTATAACATAGTCATCTTGGGCATCGAGAAGAATTCAGTGTTTTAGCTAAATTGTTATGGGTTATTCGCGATGCTCAGAATGACAGTTTAAGCGTGCTTTACAATAAAATCTTTAATTGTGGTATTACTCGCGTCCATCACTATAAATTTTTGTGGCAAATCTTCAATGCCACGTAACGAACCAGGCCGCGGTGGTATTGTGCCTAGCGCTTCAACTAATGCATCTTCAAATTTAGCTGGAAGCGCGGTTTCTAGTACTAGCATTGGCGTGTTTCTATCACGTAGTTCAAGAGCGACTTTTAAGCCATCCGCCGTGTGCGTATCAATCACCACGCCGTATTTACTGTTGGTTTCTCGAATGGTAGCCATGCGATTGGCATGATTGCTGCTGCCTGACACAAAGCCATAATCTGCTAATTTCGGCATTAGATGATGCATATCAAACGCGCCACCATTATCTACACTCGCCCATAATTCGCGCACTTTCGCTCCATCTTTGCCCACCAAATCAAACATAAAACGCTCAAAATTTGAGGCTTTACTAATATCCATCGAGGGGCTTGACGTGTGGTAAGTGTTGACCGAGCCGCGCGGTCTATAAGTGCCAGTTTTAAAGAATTCATCCAACACATCGTTTTCATTCGTCGCAACCACAAGCCTATCAATCGGCAAGCCCATCATACGCGCGATGTGACCAGCGCAGACGTTGCCAAAATTGCCGCTGGGCACAGCAAAGTCAACCTTTTGCGCATTGTTTTGCGTGACCACAAAGTAACCTTTAAAGTAGTAAACCACTTGCGCAACGATGCGTCCCCAGTTAATAGAGTTCACCGCGCCAATTTTGTATTTCGCCTTAAAAGCTGCGTCGTTGCTCACTGCTTTTACCATGTCTTGACAATCGTCAAACACGCCTTTAACCGCAATATTAAAGATATTATCATCTTGCAAACTGAACATTTGCGCGGTTTGAAAGCGGCTCATCTTTTTGTGTGGGCTTAGCATAAACACACGTACACCATGCTTGCCGCGCATGGCGTATTCAGCCGCGCTACCCGTGTCGCCCGAAGTTGCGCCGAGAATATTGGTAGTTTCACCTTTTTT
>JANLWF010000390.1:0-2584 GCA_031364385.1 Methylotenera sp. | reverse complement strand
TCGCATATCAAATAAGCCAGTTTTTTTGTTTGCTAAAAACTTGGCGGCGCGCAACGCTCCCAGTGCAAAAGTCCCACGGCTACTAGCTTTGTGCGTAATTTCCACGCGCTCGCCTATACCCGCAAATATCACGGTATGATCTCCCACCACATCGCCGCCACGCAAGGTTGCAAAGCCAATTTTTCCCGCTTCGCGTTCACCAGTGACGCCTTCGCGCGCGTAAATCGCACAGTCTTTCAAATCTTGCCCCAACCCTTGTGCGGCTGCCTCACCCAAGCGCAGCGCAGTGCCTGAGGGCGCATCGACTTTATGGCGATGATGCATCTCTACCACTTCAATATCATAGCCATCATTGAGCGCTTTCGCCGCTTGCTCAACCAAATCAATCAACAAAGTCACGCCCACGCTCATATTCGGCGCAAATACGATAGCCATATTTTTGGCGGCAGCCTGTATCTTGGCTTTTTGCTCAACTGTAAAACCTGTTGTGCCGATGACATATTTGACATGATGGCGCTGGCAGATTTCTAAGTAGTCAATGCTGGCTTCGGGGCGAGTAAAATCAATCAACACATCTGCATCTTGCAGCGTTTCAGCCGCATCGTCACTAATGTAAACGCCTGTGCTTTTACCCACTTGCTCGCCCGCATCACGGCCAACACTGGGGCTGCCAGCACGATCAAGTGCGCCATACAGTTGCAAGCTTGCATCATCAAACACGCCTTGCAACAGTGCATGGCCCATGCGGCCTGAAGCGCCTGCAATCACAATTTTAGTCGTCATGTTCTATCTTTAACTTTTCAAAAATTAAAAACCTATCTTTTCAAGCATTTTCTCAAAATAGCCAGGCTCTTCTTCTGGTGGAGGCGGTGGCACGTCCGCTTTTTTTGGTTTAGCGGTTGGTACTGACTCGATTGGTGCCGTCTCTAAATTATTAGCATCCAAATTTCTATCAATTCTCAAAATATACGGATCTTCTTTTGCTGCTGCTGGCTTATCAGGCGCAGGTGCAGGTTCTGCTGACTTAATTGGTGCTGCTTTCCGCAGCTCTGTATTTACTGGCTCTACTTTTTTAGGCGACACTACTTTCGGTGTTTCGACTTTTGGCGCTTCAACCTTTGGCTCCTCTACAACTGGCGCTGTTACCTCGGGTACGTTTGCATCAGGTACGCTTGGCGCGACCCCTCCAATAGGCACAGCTAATATAGAGGGTGTATCGCCTGTAGGCTCCGAAACGTCAGTGCCAGGTGCTTCTGTTTTAGGCGGCTCAATGGGTGCGACTTCTTTTAACTCTGATTTTGCCGCTGGTTTTACATCTGGTTTTGCTTCCGCTGCCTTTGGATCTTTTTTCCAAAATTTTAGTTTATCTAATAAACCTTCTTCTTTACGTTTTGGTTCTATCGATTTTGGCAAAGTCATTTTGCCTGCCTCGGCGCCTGCTTCTGTGCTAGAAGCCGCTCCAGCCGTACCTTCTGGTACTACATCGCCACGCACACGTGCAAGCAGCTCGTTTTCAAAGTCTAAAATCACGCGGCGCTGCTCTTTAATTTTACCCGCTTGGCGCATTTGGTAAAAATAATCCCAGCGATTACTGTGAAAGCTATCCACAATAAGCGGCGTGCCCATAATAAATTTCACTTGTGATTTAGTCATGCCAGGCTTTAGTTGCAGCAACATTTTAGAAGTCACCACGTTACCCTGCTGAATATCCATCTTAAATGGCTTAACGATAGGCACACTGGAGCCGCAACCTGTTAAAAAAACGCTACAAGCTAATAACGAAACAAACAACAGTTTTAAAAATTTATGCATGATTTTTGCGATGAATGACTTATTACTGAATTGACGTTAATATACCACGATGGGTGCAAGCCTAAAACCATAAATGTGATTTGTGAGCTGATTATGATGCACGACCAAAAAGATTTAAAGAACGCTGGCCTTAAAGCAACCCTGCCTAGGTTAAAGATTTTGGAGCTATTCGAAAATAGCACTGAGCGGCATTTATCGGCCGAAGATGTGTATAAAATACTCATCACCACGGGCGAAGATGTTGGTTTAGCCACGGTTTACCGCGTGCTTACGCAGTTTGAACAAGCTGGACTATTGTTGCGCCACCATTTTGAAAGCGGCAAAGCGGTGTTCGAGCTGAATGAAGGCCACCACCACGACCATATTGTATGTTTGCAATGCGGTCATGTAGAAGAATTTTGTGATGAGGAAATTGAAAAGTTGCAGCACAAAGCCGCTAATGAGCGTGGTTTTACCATACACGAGCACTCGCTGTATATTTATGCCGATTGCACTAAAAAACCGTGTCCAAATAAAAGTTAAAGCGTTATCTATTAATCCCCATTATGGAGCGCATCATGCTAACAAACCAGGTTATACAAAAATGGTCTTCATTACTTGTTGCGGTAGCCATCAGCTTCACCATCACCGCTTGCGGCACTAATCCTGTCACCAAGAAAAAAGAATTTCAATTTGTCTCGCAAGATAAAGAAATTGCCATTGGTAAAGACAACTACTCGCCTGCACGCCAATCACAGGGCGGCGATTACGTGATCGACCCCGAACTCACCGC
>JANLWF010000387.1:0-2807 GCA_031364385.1 Methylotenera sp. | reverse complement strand
TCAAAAGGCAAGGCCAACCCTGCACAAGTGAATGAAATTTTAAAGAAAAAGCTGACTAGCTAAAAAACCGACTATCTAGTCTTCCAGAGCTAGTTTTCCAAGTCTAGCCTTGAAGTCTAGCTATTTTGAATTTCAGTTATTTTGACTTAGCTGGCGCGGTTTTTGTAGTGGAATTAGGTTCTGGTGCTACTGGGCTTGTGGCGGCAGGTTTGCTGCCATTCGATGGCATTGCTTCAACTTTAGAGGCATCATTTGCTACTGTTGCAGTTGGTGCACCATCAGGATACTTTAGCGCAATAAATCTCGCTTTTTCTTCGGCGTAGTGCTTGCGCGTGTCTTCCATGCTCAATTTACGTTGTGCTAATTGTTTGTCAATGTTGGCAGATTCTGTTTTCGATAGTTTTAACTCTTCACTTAAATACGGTGGAATTGGTTTTTTACGCGCTTGAAAGCCCGCTGCAGCTTTATTGTTACGGGTAGTTCTAGATGCAACATTTATTTTTTGTTGCGTAAGCGCTTGTAAGGCGGCTTGATCCAATTGCAAGTTACGATCACGTGCTAAATCAATTTCTTCAGGTTTGGTGTAAGAAGCCAGTAGAATTTTGTCTTTACGCTCTTGCTCTAATTTTAGTTGGTCTGCCACATCGTTTTTCTTATTGCCAATCAAATTCTGTTTAACGACTATCCCTTGGTTATTCATTTCAGAGTTGCTACGCCCAGCCTCTTGCGCAGGCAATTTGTCACCATAGTGAGTTATGCCGTTGCTATCAACCCATTTAACGATTTTTTTAACGCTACCTGTGTTTGAAGACGCAGTTTCATTTTTGTCTGCGGCATTTATAATGTTTGAAGATGCTAATACGCTAGCCAGTAGAATGAAGATAATTTTTTGCATTTAAACTAGACTATCCAATTTATTTTACACCATACAGCTGGCGATACAGCTGAATTTTAAGCAAGTGTTGTGCCATATCTTGTTGATTTGCAACAAATTCTAGCAAATCACTCAAATTGGCAATGGCGCAGACAGGTAAGTGATGGGTGAATTGGACTTCTTGTACAGCTGAGAGCTCGCCCGAGCCTTTCTCTTGGCGATCTAGCGCAATGGCTACTCCGCAAGCTTTAGCGCCATGCTGCGTGATTAAATCAATCGATTCTCGCACCGAAGTGCCTGCCGAAATGACATCATCAGTAATAAGGACTCGGCCTTGCAGTGGCGCACCCACAATCATGCCGCCTTCACCATGATCTTTGGCCTCTTTACGATTATAGGCGTAGGGTACATTGTGACCATTTTTGGCAAGCGCGATGGCGATACTGGCCGCCAAGGTGATGCCTTTGTAGGCTGGGCCAAACAGCATATCGAACTCGATACCTGACTTTCTTATACTTTCAGCGTAAAATTCACCTAGTTTTAATAGGCTCATGCCATCATTAAACAGACCAGCATTAAAGAAGTACGGGCTGACACGACCCGCTTTGGTTTTAAATTCACCAAAATTTAGCACCTGTTTTTGAATAGCAAATGCGATAAATTGTTGCGATAGGTTTTGGCTAGATTGAGTCATTTCAAAAAGTAATTGAAAGATAATATGCGCATTATAACTGCGAATTTGAACGGAATACGCTCTGCTGCTAACAAGGGTTTTTTTGCTTGGTTGCAAAAACAAAATGCTGATGTGATTTGCCTGCAAGAACTGAAGGCACAGGCGGCTGATATGACAGCAGAAATGCTAGCGGCTTTACCCAACGGCATGCCTGCCTCAAGCGGCTATTATGGCTATTTTCATTATGCAGAAAAAAAGGGTTACAGCGGCGTGGGTATTTACTGTAAAACCAAGCCAGATTTGGTGATTGAAGGACTCGGAAACTCATATTCGGGTCATGTCGCAAGCGACATGACGGACATCGACAGTGAAGGCCGCTACATAGAGGCTCAATTTGGAAATCTAAGTGTTGTTTCGCTGTATTTGCCTAGCGGCTCAAGCGGCGAAGAGCGCCAAGCATTTAAATTCAGCGTGTTGGCGCGCATCATGCCGCATTTAGAGGCTCTAGCCAAGCAAGGTCGCGATGTAGTAATTTGCGGTGATATTAACATCGCGCATCAAGAAATTGACCTTAAAAACTATAAAGGAAACCGCAAAAACTCAGGCTTTTTGCCAGAAGAACGCGCTTGGTTGGGTGATTTGTTTGAGCGGGTGGGTTGGACAGACGTATATCGTCAATTGCATCCAGCAACCACAGATGAATGTTATACCTGGTGGAGCAACCGTGGTGCAGCTTATGAGAAAAATGTTGGTTGGCGGCTTACTCGCCCTTCGGCGTCTGCACTCGCTCGATCTGATCGTCTGTGGCGCCTTGCTTCTTGACGAAGCCAGCGCCGGCCGGAGTCAACTTGCCGTCGGCACCGATGGCCGCCGAAACTGGGGGACCAGTCACCAGCTCTTCCAGATCGGTCTGCCGTTCGGAGATATGTTCGGCGCGTACCGTCAACCGTCGCGGCGTGCTGAAGGTCTCGATCGGATCCTCGGTGGTCAGGCGCGCTTCCTTGAGCTTAGCCTCCAGCACGGTGCCGATCTGGGTCGTCAATCCCGGCAACCAGCTCGCGGGAAGTTCTTCAAGTCCGAGTTCAAGCAGAAGCTCGCGATCCATTACTTCGGCTCCACGTATGCGGCGCAGATCGCCAACGCCAGCTTGCGCACGCGCAGGATGTAGGCCATTCGCTCGGTCACGCCAACGCTGCCGCTCGAGTCGAGCAAATTGAACAGGTGCGAGCACTTCAGACAATGCTCGAGCGCCGGCAGGAT
>JANLWF010000386.1:0-3537 GCA_031364385.1 Methylotenera sp. | reverse complement strand
TTTAATGATTTTTTACAATTAAAAGCATGATGAAAACTCATCGTTTGTGACAAAATTTTGACACCCTATTTTAAAGCGCTTTTTTATATTATGCTTAACTCAACTATTTAAACTAAGGCTAAACCCCATGTTCAATCACGCCAAAATTAATCAGCTGCTTGCCACCCATTCGCATCGCGTACTAGCGCTAATGCTGCTAAGCCTGCACGCTTTGTTAATTTGGGGTGAACAAGCTAATTATTTACAGCAAACATTTTTCTTGTGTACTTACGGCTTATTTTTAGTATGGCAACCCGTGTTGCTAAACACAGAAAGGCTCTCTAAACTTTCTATTGCCTTATTTATTGGTGTTGGTTTAATCGGCTTTTTTTATGTGAACTGGTGGATAACGGCAATATGGTTATCCATCTTATTTGGGCTATTGGGCGGGCGTATTTTTTCTGATGAATCAAAATCTAATCGCATTATTCACGTTCTTGCCGCCAGCTATTTACTGTCTATGTTACTGCTGTGGGTGGTGCCAAAGCTACTTGGCGCATCAAGCGACCTAGAAGCAGCCAAATTTGTTATTACTTACCTTACACCACTATTGCCAATGGCCATTTTCTTTATTAGCAGTGAAGCCAACAAAACTGGGCAACTTCCTATTTTAGACTTCTTTTACACCTTATTACTTACGCTGTTATCTTTTATTTTAGTGCTAACTAGCTTCACCATTGGCATTTTATATGCGGTTAATTACTTGCAAGTCATGCTTATCGCCATATTTGGTTTAGCGCTTGTGCTCATTGCATTTAGTTTGTTGTGGCAGCCTAGCACGCGTTTTTCTGGGGTAGAAATTTTAATGTCGCGCTATTTATTAAGTATCGGTATGCCATTTGAACTTTGGGTTAAAAATATTGCGACTTTAGCCGATATTGAATCTACCCCGAATGGATTTTTGCAAGCTGCTATGACTGAAATGACAGCCTTGCCTTGGGTTTCTGGAGCAAGTTGGTTGGCGGATGAATCGCAAGGCAAGGTTGGCGAATCATCTAGCCATGTCACCAATTTTAATTTTAAAGATTTTCACATGAGTTTGCATACGCGTTGGCAGATTTCACCTGCGTTATATGTGCATGTGAAGCTGCTGACACAGATTATGGGAGAATTTTACGAGGCTAAACGTCGCGAGGAAAGTTTACGCCAAAACGCTTACATGCAAGCGTTTTACGAGACAGGATCACGCCTGACGCACGACATTAAAAATATTTTACAATCGGTTGGCACCTTAGTTTCTGCTGCCGAACAGTCTGAACAGAAAGATGATGAAGCATTGCTAGGCCTAATTCGTAAGCAATTGCCCGTGCTGAATCAGCGCATTGCGGCTACGCTGGCCAAGCTTAAAGCACCTGGAGAGGAAAAGAAAAGAATCGAAAAAATGTCGGCTTGGTGGAAAAACTTGCAATTGCGCCATCATCACGATGATGTTGAGTTTGTAGCGGACAACTTACCCAAACAAGAGATTAATGCCGAGGTGTTAGATAGCGTGCTGGATAACTTACTTAATAACGCATTAGAGAAAACCAAATATCAACCCGATACTTTAGTTAAAGTGGTCATGTATGATGACCCTGATAGAGGCTTTTGTATTGATGTGACAGATACAGGCAAAGCCATTAGCCACCAAGTTGCAAACGATTTGTTTAAAAAACATATTGCCTCACCCAATGGCTTAGGCGTTGGCTTGTATCATGCTGCACAAGATAGTAAAAAAGCTGGCTACTTACTGAGCTTAGCCGAAAATGTCAATGGCGCAGTACGCTTTAGGGTTGAATGTGCGCCTAATTAAGCGCCCAGCCTGACACCTTATTTGCGCAATAACCACCAAGTAACTGGTGTTAAACTACTAACGCAAACCCTGCATATAATCTGCTACCGCTTGCATCTCGGCATCGGTCATTTTAGTGGCAATTGTCATCATCATTGGCGCGTTAGCACGCTCACCTAGGCGAAAAGCGCGCAGTTGTGCCAATGCATAATCTGCATGTTGGCCAGCCAAGCGAGGAAACTGCTTAGGAATGCCTGCGCCATTTGCACCGTGGCATGAAGCACAAGCAGGCACATTGGTGGCGGCAATCCCGCCCCTATAAATTTTTTCGCCTAATGACTTCGCACCGTTACTTTTTGCTTTGGCTAAGGTTTGTTTTTGGCCTGCAAAATAAGACGCCAAACCTTTCATGTCATCTGGCGTTAAATTTGCCACCATGCCCGCCATTACTGCATTTGCGCGCTTGCCTTCTTTAAAATTGATAAGTTGTTTAAGTAAATACTCAGGATGCTGCCCTGCCAACTTTGGGTTTAGCACAATCGTACTATTACCATCCGCACCGTGACATGCCGCACACACGGTTTGCACGGTTTTCTCGGCAGCATTCTTGCCAGGAGTGGGAGCAGATGTTTCAGCAAACGCCACAGAAACTGACATATTCAACAGCAAAGCGGCAATAAAACTTGATGTAAAATTTAATGACTTAAACATTGCTATAACTTTCGTAACTATTTAATTAACCTAATATTTTATCAAAAATCGTCTGTTCGTGATAGCATTTGCGCCTTAAACTATTGTAGTAAACCACGCCATGCCTTTATTTCAAAACGCAACTTTTTTTATATCCGCCCATCATTTGCGCGATTTACCGCCCGCAAGCGGCATTGAAGTTGCCTTTGCAGGCCGCTCTAACGCGGGTAAATCCAGCGCGCTAAACACGCTGGCGAATCATAATCGATTAGCCTATGTGAGTAAGCAACCAGGTCGAACGCAGTTGATTAACTTTTTCACGCTGGGCAATGACCGCCACTTAGTCGATTTGCCTGGATACGGCTACGCCAAAGTGCCAGAGGCCATGCGCGCGCATTGGCAAAGTGTGTTGGCGCGCTATTTAAGCGAGCGCACTAGCCTTGGCGGCTTGGTATTGGTGATGGATAGCCGCCACCCGTTGCAACCACTAGACCGCCAAATGCTCGATTGGTTTTGCCCCAGCGGCAAACCTGTGCATGTTTTGTTGACCAAATCAGATAAATTATCGCGTGGCGAAGCGGGTTTAACGCTGGCTAAAGTGCGTAAAGAGTTGCTAGCAGTTTGGGGCGAAAGCTGTACTGTGCAGCTGTTTTCTAGCTCTAAAAAATTGGGTGTGGAAGAGGCAGAGAAGATTATTGGTAAATGGTTATTTACGGATGAGGCCACGTAAGAATAAACCATCATTCTGGCGCAGGCCAAATTCTAGGCTAAGCCCAAGTTACACTCAAGCCTCTTAAACAATCTGGCTATACACTGAACTGTCTGGAGTCTGGCCTGCGCCAGAATGACGAGACTAACGACGAGTAAAAAGTAAATCCCAAACGCCGTGGCCCAGCTTGATCCCTCTGTTCTCGAACTTGGTCAGCGGGCGATAAGTAGGCTTTTCAGCATAATCAGCCGCAGTGTTTTGCAATTGCGGCTCTGCATTTAACACTTCTAAAACCCATTCTGCATATTCTTGCCAATCGGTCGCCACA
>JANLWF010000383.1:0-6031 GCA_031364385.1 Methylotenera sp. | reverse complement strand
GCAGCGGTGTCAGATCGCCCCGAATTACCTTACGAATTCGTCGTGCTCAATGATTCTGTACCCAATGCTTGGGCGATGCCAGGCGGTAAAATCGCGTTTAATCGTGGGCTTTTATACGAACTGAATAGCGAGGCTGAACTCGCTGCAGTGATGGGTCACGAGATTGTGCACGCCGCCGCACGTCACGGTGCAAAAAACATGGAACGCGGCATATTTTTGCAAGGTGCCATGATAGCCGTTGGCATTGGCGCGCAAAATACCGATTACGCTAACTTGATAGTAGGCGGCTCGCAGCTTGGCGCGCAGCTACTTAGCAGCAAATACGGGCGCGATGCGGAAAGTGAATCTGACTTTTATGGGATGCAATACATGAAAAAAGCAGGTTACGACCCCACTGCCGCCGTGACGCTACAAGAAACCTTTGTACGACTAAGTAAAGACCGCCAAAGTAACTTTATTACAGGCTTATTCGCCAGCCATCCACCTTCACCAGAAAGGGTTGCAGCCAATAAAGCTACACTCGCCAAAATTGGCGCAGGTGGCGAAATGGGCAAAGAAATTTACGCGCAAAAAGTAGCTAAAGTAAAAGCCACCCAGCCCGCTTACAAAGCTTATGACGATGCTGTAGCTGCATTAAAAAAGAATGATACCACCACCGCCACCACACTGGCACAGAAGGCCATTGCGGGCCAGCCACGCGAGGCAAAATTTCAAGAGCTTTTAGGCGATATTGCGCTGCAACAGAAAAAACCGCAAGAAGCGCTGGTCTATTACGACAAAGCCATCAAAATGCAACCCAATTACTTTAAACCATACGTGCAAAGCGGCATTGCGCTATTTAACATGGGCAAAAAAGCCGAGGCCGAGCCATTTTTAAAACGCGCTAACGAGCTACTACCCACCGCGCCAGGGCATGCTTTACTTGGCCAAATTGCAGAGGAACGCGGTGATATAAATGGTGCTTTGCAACACTACCAAGTGGCTGCCAGCTCGAATTCTGAAATAGGCAAAGATGCCAACGAACGCGGCATACGCATTGATTTACCGCGCAACCCAAGCAAATATATACAAAGCGGCGCAATTACTGATAACGCAGGCAACCTATTCGCCGCCGTACAAAACAACACCAGCTTAGCTGTTGGCCGCGTGCAAGTGCGCGTGGTGAAATACGACGCGCAAACTGGCCGCGCCGTTGGCCAAAGCCAACCCATGATTATCAACGGTGTACAACCAGGCAAACGCAACCAAATTAATACGGGTGAACGCGTAAAATCACCGCAAGAAGCACAGTTGTATAAAGTGGTGGTGGAGGCTGCAGAATTGGCGAAATGACACTGCTATTGACCTGCCACTAAAATTAAAACTTATATTTTTATTTAAAGCCTACTTTATTCGACAGTCAATTTAGAAAGGAAGGTGTCTGATGAAACTAAATAACTTACTTACAAGCGCATTGATGATGCTGAATTGCACATTCGTACTGGCTGCACCTGAGAAGCTTTCGCCTGCTGACGAAACCGCAGCATTCAAGGCGGCTGGTTTCGTGCTTAAAGGCACACAATGGCATAGTTGCGACGACCCCACTCCCACCTACTCGCCAGGCACGATTGAGCAAGTGCGAGACATCAATGGCGACAACCGCCCAGAGGCAGTGATTAGCGAAGGAGGTACCTATTGCTACGGTAATACGGGCGTTGGCTACAGCCTCGTCAGCAAGCAGGCAAACAGTAGCTGGAAACTCATCACAAACGGTACTGGTATCGTCAATTTTCTAAGGACTAAGGGTGTTGGTGGCTGGTTAGACATTGAGATTGGTGGGCCAGGCTTTTGTTTTCCAGTTAATCGCTGGAACGGCAAAGAGTATGTACTGAATCGTCATCAATACGAGGGTAAACGCTGCCGTCCGAATAATTAGGCATAGCTAAATAGCTCGTAGCAAGCGAAGGGAGTGCAAATAATTTTCTTGCACATCGTATTTCTGGGTAACAATTGATTTGGTGGGCAAATAAACTCTTTTTGCCCACCCTATTAAATCACTAATTGAGGAGTTATTATGAAAAACCAATCATACTTTTTAGGCTTTAAATCTGCACTTGCTTTAACTTTTTTGTTTAGCTCGATACAAGGTTGTGCGGGCGAAGCGGTTAAGAATGCTGAGGCAACGCCTAATGTTGAAGCCACACAGCAAGCAGATGCAACGCAAACCGTGTTTAAAGTAATCACGAGCGGCTCGCCCGTTTACTCTATTAATGGTAAAGAAAACCCTGAATTAACTCTCAAGCGCGGCGTAGCTTATAGCTTTGAGCTTAAAACCACAGGGCACCCATTTTGGATTAAAACAAAAAATTCAACTGGCAAAGCAAATGCCTATGAGGCTGGGGTGACGGGTAATGGTACAGAGCGCGGCACGCTTACGTTTGCTGTGCCAGCTGATGCGCCTGCGTTATTGCATTACAACTGCGAAGTGCATGACATGATGAATGGTGCGATTCATATTATTGACTAGATTTAATGCAATAAATCAATGTATTACTTTGGCAATAAGTTGCCCACCCCAACTAAAACCTGAGCATCTCTTTCGCATGACTGCGCGTAGTTTCGGTAATCTGAATGCCTCCCAACATACGCGCGATTTCTTCTACACGATCGGTTTTGCTTAAGGCTTGAATATGGCTTAAAGTTGCGCCACTGGCTTGCGATTTGCTCACTTGCAAATGCTGCGCGGCTTGCGCGGCTACTTGCGGTAAATGTGTAATCACTAGTACTTGACGCTCTGCGCCTAATTGTTTGAGTAACTGCCCTACCACCTCCGCCACGCCGCCACCAATGCCGACATCGACTTCATCAAAAATCATGCACGGAACTGAATTTTGGCTTGCTGTTGTAACGTGTAATGCCAAGCTGATGCGTGACAATTCGCCGCCAGAAGCCACTTTATTCAAGGCTCGCGGCTCTATCCCAGCATGACCTGCCACTAAAAACTCTACGGTTTCTAAGCCATTTGCGCTGGCTTCACAAGCATTTAAAGCCACCGAAAACTGACCGCCACTTAAGGATAATCGCTGCATTTCGGTGCTGATTTTTTGGCTTAAGATTTTGGCGGCAGCGTGGCGGTTGACGCTTAATTGTTTGGCGAATGTTTGATAGTCTTCCAGCGCTTCTGCTTCTAATTTCGCCAATGCGCCGTCGTTGGCAAAGCTTTCCAGCTCGGTCATGCGCGTTAAATCTGTGCTTAATAAATCCGTCAAATCTTCTGGCTTAATGCGATACTTTCGCGCTATATTATGCACGGCTTGAATGCGATTTTCTACCTCTGCAAGCCGCGCTGGATCCAGCTCTGCGCGTTGCAAATAGCGGTTCAGACTACGCGAAGCTTCCTCTAATTGAATGATGGCAGAATCCACGCCATCGGCAGCTTCTTTCAGTTCTGCATCAAATTCCACCAAACCCATCAGCTTGTTTTGCACTTGCACCAATAAAGATATCGCTGCTGGTTCATTTTCATCAATCAGTGCAATGCAAGCTTCTAAACCACTTAACAAGCTAGCACCATTGGCTAAACGATGATGTTCTTGCTGCAGATCTTGCCATTCTTCCGTTGCAAAATTGAGCTGTTTTAGCTCGCGTGTTTTATCGCGTAAATCTGCCAGCTCATCCGCAAACGCGGCGGAATTTTTTTCTATTTCCAAACGCTGACGATTTAAACCAGCCCAGGTTTTATATTGCCTAACGACTTGGTTTGCCAATTCACCACTTAAACTAAACTCATCTAAAATTTGGCGTTGCGTGCTGGTTTTTAGCAGCGAGTGATGCGCGTTTTGGCTGTAAATATCTACTAACAATTCGCCTAATTCTTTAAGTTGCCCAATAGTGGCCGAAGTGCCATTAATAAAGCCACGACTACGACCATCGGCATAAATCACACGCCTAAGCACTAGAACGGGCGCGGCTTCCAGAGCACTGCTGTTTAATTCATTATCGGCTAGCCAAGTTTTAGCTGATTCATTCATTGAAAAAGTTGCGCTTATATCAGCTTTTTCAGTGCCTTTGCGCGTCACTTCGCCTTCGTTGCGCGCGCCCAGCGCGAGTGAAAGCGCATCTATGAGAATAGATTTACCCGCACCAGTTTCGCCAGTGAGCGTGGTAAAACCTGCGCTAAATTCTAAATCGAGCGCTTCGACAATAATAAAGTCGCGGATGGAAAGGGCTTGCAACATTAATTAAATCAACCCCAATTGAGCTTATTGCGCAGCATGTCGAAATAACAGTATTCAGAAGGATGCAGCAATGTGATTTCTTGCGCGGCGCGTTGTACCAGCACTTTATCGCCAAGCTCTAAATCTAGCTGAAACTGACCATCGTAGCTCACATGCGCTTCATCAATGTGCACTAATCTCACTTCAATTTTGCTGGCGGCGCTTACCGTAATAGGCCGATTGCTTAAAGTGTGCGGGCTTATTGGTACGAGCGCAATGGCATCTAAATTGGGGTGCAGAATTGGCCCGCCAGCAGAGAGTGAATACGCGGTAGTGCCTGTAGGCGTGCTTAAAATAAGGCCATCAGAGCGTTGTTTGTGCACGAATTTACCATCCACTTCTACTTCTAGCTCTATCAAGCGTAAGCCGCTTTTGATGACCACATCGTTAAGCGCAACACCTTGGTAAATTTGCTTGCCAGCGCGACAAACATCTGCCGTTAATAACATGCGCGTTTCGGTTTGATGCGCGCCTGACAAAATCCTATCAATAGCCGCTAGCATATCTTCAGCACGTAAATCGGTTAAAAAACCAAAGCGGCCGCGATTGATACCCACCAATGGCACATTAAAATGCATTAGAGATCTAGCCACACTTAACATAGTGCCATCGCCACCCATCACTATCGCCAAATCGACTTTATCGCCAATTTCTTCTAAACTTGCAGTATTAAACCCAGTGAGCTCGGCATGTTGCGCGGTATTTTTTTCTAGCCAAACTTTAATATTTTTTGCTGCTAAATGGCGCGCCAAATCAGCTAAATCAGTTTGCATTTGCTGCAAAGCTGAGCTATTCATATATTTGCCGATAATGGCGATGGATTTAAATAGTTGAGACATGCCAGTATTAAATCATAGATAGGCCATTTGAAAAAGCCAGCCCTAATAAATACGCACAAAAAAGCTGACTTTAATAACATCAGCTTTAAATAGCCTACATTAACATAGTTGCTAAAAACACTTTAGGGGGCTGAAATTTAGTGCTAATCTATTACATCTCCTTTATTAATTAAACCCAAGAATTAATTAAACGCAATATTTTTAACCCAATACTTTATTCTAACTAGGACTTAAACATGAAAAAACTACTCCTTTTACTGGCTATATTGCCAATTACTACTTTTGCAAAAGACCCTGTCAAAATCACAGGCCTAAAAATGCCAGAATCTGTGATACAAGCTAAAGATGGCAATATTTATATCTCTGAAATTAACGAGTTTGGCAAAGATGGTGATGGTCAAATTAGCAAAGTAGATAAAAACGGTAATGTAACCATATTCGCCACTGGCATGGATGACCCAAAAGGCTTGGCCATGATAGGTGATAAATTGTATGTTGCCGATAAAAACAAAGTGCTAGAAGTGAATAAAGACGGCACTTGGCAAGTATATGGCGCGCAAATGGCTTTCCCAGGCACACCTGTTTTTCTTAATGATATTGAGGCAGATAAACTGGGCAATTTGTATGTATCTGACAGTGGCGATTTAAAATCTGGCGGGCAGATTTACAAAATTGCCAAAGGCGGTGCGCCGATTACCGTAATTGTAGATAGTAAAAATCCTGATGTTTTGGCCCCGAATGGCTTGCTGTTTGAAGGTCGCAATCACTTGCTTTCGGTCGATTTTGAAAGCGGTATTTTGTACCGTGTTAACTTAAGCACAGGCGCTACTACCAAGTTAGCAACAGGCTTTGGTGGCGGCGATGGCTTGGTAAAAACTAAAGCAGGCAAAATTTATATTAGCGATTGGAAAGCTGGCAAGGTATATAAAGTGGCTG
>JANLWF010000379.1:0-2168 GCA_031364385.1 Methylotenera sp. | reverse complement strand
TGTCTAAAATATTGGTCACCTTTAAAAAACCGCTCCAGTTTTGGTGAAAGCGCCAATTGGCATCGGCATTAAACACGGTATAACCCGCTACTTTGCCGTTTACATCATTATTGTTTTCGTCGCCACGCGCGAAAATACTGCTGCTGGTAATCATGTTTAAACCCACTGTTAAATTTGGCGTAAAATCATAAGCGGCGCGCAGTTTTAGCGAGTGTTTTGGAATATTCGGCAAGTAATCGCCTGATTTTGCAGTGTAATTACCGTCTGCATCGGCGGATGAGTTGTTTTCGTTATGAAACTGCACAGGCGACTCAAAGGTGGCTTGTAAAAATTGATAATTGGCGGTTAAGTTTAATTTATCGTACTTGCCACTTAAGCCAAACTCTAGGCCTTGACGGCGCGTGTCGCCGACGTTATCAAAAAAACCTAAATTAAAACTATTGCCACTGCTAATAAATTGAATATCGTCACTTAAATCGGTACGGAAAACAGAGGCGTTCCATTTTAAATTAGCGTTAATTTGCCCGCGCACGCCTGCCTCAAAAGTTTTAGAAATGACTGGGTCTAACACTGGGTCGGCTAAAAAGTCAGTCGGCAATCGGCAGGGCGTAAGCGGGTCGGCACAGCTTAGCTCGATTGGCGTAGGTGCACGCATACCTTCGTTATAGCCACCATAAAAGCCTAAGGTGGCGCTAGGGTTATAGTTCAAGCCAATCGCGGGATTAAAGCGGTTGAACGTATGTTTAATGCTATCGCTATCGCCCGACACGAACTTACCCGTGTCGGGGTTAGCTTCTAAATTATCGTTAATGCGCACTTGTACATAGTTATAGCGACCTGATAGCGTCACATGAAATTTATCATTCACAGAGAAAATATCGGTTGCGTATAAGCCTAAATATTTATTGTTGGCTTTGATGTCAGTTTCTGTCTCAAAATCGCTGCTGGGCGTTGCACCACGGTCTTGACTGAAATTGCTGGTTTGTTCATCGGCTTTGTATTTGGTACGGCCTAAATCAGCGCTAAAACCTGCTGTGAGTTGGTTTTTATGCTTCATCACATCACCAAGGTAAGAATATTGCGCAGCAAAACCATAACCTAGTTGGCTAGTAGATGATTGCTCATTCGCGCCTTGGTTAGCAATATCGACGGCCTCTACCAGTGTTTGGTCGCATTCTTCACCAGCGTTAATTTCGGTGCTGGCAAAGCAATCGTTAGTATTGCTGGCAAAGTTATTAATGCGACTATTACGCACATACACATTCGCACCAACCAAATGATGATCGGTAAAAAAATGGCTGCCTTTTAGGGTCAGCATTTGCATACGGTTGCCGATACTATCGGGGAAAGTGTAACCTTCTTCTGGCTTATTCAACCAACTTTTGGGCAGTGCTTGCACACCGTTTAAGTTATTGTGGGCGACAGTTAAACTTAAATCTAAATCGGTGGTATCGTTTTGCCAGCCTACTTTACCAAATAGCTGATTCACTTCACTCTGTGAGTAATCACGCCAACCGTTTTCTTTATTAAAATTTGCCGTGACAAAATAATCAATATTGCCGCTCTCGCCACCATAGCCCGCATTAAAACCACGCCGTGCCCAAGAGCCTGCCATGACTTCTGCAAATAAACCTGGGTAAGATGAACCGCTTTTGGTATTAACCGACAACGCGCCACCCAAAGTATTCAAACCAAACACAGGGTTAGAACCTGGCATTAAGTTAATGCTAGAAATCGCGCTTTGCGGTATTAGCCCCCAATTCACTGTATCGCCAAATGGCTCATTAATCCGCACACCATCTTGAAACACCGATAAACCCTGCGGCGCGCCAGCTAAGGGCGACGCGGTAAAGCCACGAAAATTCACATCGGCCATATAAGGGTTGCTTTGGCCTTCGGTAATCGTTACGCCGCCCAAGTTATTGTTGATGTAATCAGACAACTCTAGCGTATGTTGATTGGCAATATCTTTTGAACTCACCGATTGCACATTGGATGGCACTTGATCAATGGTGGTGCCAATACCAGGCAACGGCGTGGTAGAAATCACCTCAATAGTACCAGTTTCTAGCGCCTCAGCTTTATTCTCGGCCAGAGCCAATTGTGGTGCGGCCAATGCGGCAAACGCAGTCAACAGCATATAGTGAAGCTTGTTTAAGTTAAATTGT
>JANLWF010000364.1:0-5298 GCA_031364385.1 Methylotenera sp. | reverse complement strand
AGCAGCAATAATGCAGCCACCTCCAACTGCCAAGCTTTACTTTGATTCGGGCAAAACTGCTTTACCTGTCAACTATGATGATACGCTAAACCCAATTGTAGAATGGTTAAACGTTCATCCTGAATCCAAAGTGGTTCTATCTGGGTTTCACGATTCACGTGGCAATCAAGCCTTTAACGAAGCGCTTGCTTACAATCGTGCTAAGGCAGTACAGGCGGGGCTTATTGCTGCGGGTATTGATGTAATGAGAGTTGAATTTCGCAAGCCTGAAAACGCTAATGAAAGTGGAGATTTAGTAGCGGCGAGACGAGTTGAAGTTTCTATAGAATAATTTAACTAGTATAGTTTTATTGGAGACTAAAACCGATGAGTTTCATCGGTTTTTTCATTCTTTAAGGGCTTTTTATACCATAATCTTTTTACACCATACCAAGGTGATCCAAGCCAGCAGAATTATCTCTGTTATGTGCACCTTTGCCTTCAAGTTTAATTTTCAGTCTAATATCATTGACTGAGTCAGCATTGCGCAAAGCCTCTTCATAACTAATGTCGCCCGATTCATGCAAATCAAACAAAGCTTGGTCAAAAGTTTGCATGCCCAATTCGCGCGATCGCCCAATAATTTCTTTAATTTCGTGTACATCACCTTTAAAGATTAAATCTGAAATAAGTGGCGAGTTAATCATAATTTCAATCGCAGCTGCGCGCCCAATACCATCGGCTTTTGGAATCAAGCGCTGCGAGATAAAGGCACGCGTATTAAGTGACAAATCCATTAAAAGCTGATGCCTACGCTCTTCTGGGAAGAAGTTAATAATGCGATCAAGGGCTTGGTTAGTACTGTTAGCGTGCAAAGTTGCCATGCATAAATGACCCGTTTCAGCAAAGGCAATCGCATAGTCCATGGTTTCACGATCACGAATCTCGCCAATTAAAATCACATCTGGCGCTTGGCGCAACGTGTTTTTCAGCGCTATATGCCAATTATCTGTATCTACGCCCACCTCACGCTGCGTAACAATGCAGTTAATATGATCGTGCACAAACTCAACTGGGTCTTCAATAGTAATAATATGGCCATAGCTGTTTTGGTTGCGGTAGCCCACCATTGCGGCTAACGAAGTCGATTTACCCGAGCCAGTACCGCCCACAAAAATCACCAAACCGCGCTTGGTCATAGCAATGTCTTTTAGTATTTCTGGCAGGCCTAAATCTTCAAATTTAGGTATTTTTGTGGTGATAGTTCTAAACACTAGGCCTACAGAACCGCGCTGTACAAAGGCATTTACGCGGAAACGCGCAACACCAGGCAAGCCAATAGCAAAATTACATTCACTACTGGCATCAAACTCTGCAGTTTGTTTGTCGTTCATCACAGAGCGTGCAATTTCGCGTGCTTGTTGAGCGGATAATACTTGCTGGCTAATCGGTGTCATCTTGCCATCAATTTTCATTGCTGGCGGAAATCCTGCCGTGATAAACATATCGGAAGCTTTTTTTCCGATCATTAACCGCAACAAATCAAATACAAACTTTTCGGCCTGACCTTTTTCCATCATTTATTCCTAATGTATTGATTAAATGGCATAATTAACCCACTATCGAATCTTTATTGGACGCTTTGCTACGTGCTTCATTGGCAGAAATCACGTTGCGACGTACTAAATCTTGTAAGTTTTGATCCAGCGTTTGCATACCAATATTTTGCCCAGTTTGAATCGCAGAATACATTTGCGCCACTTTATTTTCGCGAATCAAGTTACGAATTGCGGGCGTACCAATCATAATTTCATGCGCAGCCACGCGGCCTTGCTCATCTTTGGTTTTACACAGCGTTTGTGAAATTACCGCGCGCAATGATTCTGACAACATCGAGCGCACCATTTCTTTTTCGGCAGCGGGGAACACATCCACAATCCTATCCACCGTTTTTGCGGCAGAGCTAGTATGCAAAGTACCAAACACTAAATGGCCTGTTTCAGCAGCGCTAAGCGCCAAGCGAATCGTCTCAAGATCACGCATCTCCCCCACCAGAATCACGTCAGGGTCTTCACGCAGGGCGCTTCTTAGCGCATTTTGGAAAGATAGCGTATGCGGGCCCACTTCACGCTGGTTAATCAAACATTTTTTTGATTGATGCACAAACTCAATCGGATCTTCCACCGTCAAGATATGTCCCATTTCGTTTTCGTTCACGTAATCCACCATGGCAGCTAATGTGGTGGATTTGCCAGAACCAGTTGGCCCAGTGACCAGCACGATGCCACGCGGTGTTTCGGCAATATCTTTAAAAATGGGCGGGCAGTTTAATTGCTCCAGCGTTAAAATTTTGGATGGAATAGTGCGAAATACCGCGCCAGAGCCACGATTATGATTAAACGCATTCACGCGAAAACGCGCTAAATTGGGGATTTCAAACGAGAAATCGCACTCCAGCGTTTCCTCATACACTTTGCGCTGACCATCATTCATAATGTCGTACACCATATCATGTACTTGCGTGTGATCCATGGCTGGCACATTGATTTTGCGCACGTCACCATGCACGCGAATCATCGGCGGCAAACCTGCGGAAAGATGCAAATCTGATGCTTTATTCTTAACCGAAAAGGCTAATAAATCTGAAATATCCACTATCTGCTCCCAACCTATTTTATAATCAATTTTATGTTGCGTAATTTAAGCATATGAACGCACAAAGAACACTCTTAAGCAATTACATAAACTTTATTGTATAACATGATTGAATTATGACCATAATTGCTAATACCTTGCAAGCAATTCAAGTAAATATTCGTGAAGCGCGCTTAACAGCAAATCGTGACGACGAAATTAAATTGCTCGCTGTGAGTAAATCTCAACCTGCCGATAAGCTGCGTGAGGCTTACGTTGCGGGTCAGCGCGCATTTGGTGAAAACTACGTGCAAGAAGCGATAAACAAACAAACACAGTTAAAAGATTGCGCCATAGAATGGCATTTTATTGGGCCAGTACAAAGCAATAAAACCCAACTCATTGCCCAACATTTTGCTTGGGTGCACTCGGTAGATCGATTAAAAATTGCGCAACGGTTAAATGATGCTAGGGCACGGTTACTCACGCCTCTGAATGTCTGCATTCAAATTAACAGTAGCGACGAGGTATCCAAGAGTGGCGTGGATATTGACTCTCTCGCTATTCTTGCAAAAGAAATAAGCGTTATGCCACATCTTAAATTACGTGGCCTAATGGCGATTCCCGCGCCCACAAAAGACCTTGCAAAACAACGCACACAATTTAAAATGGTGGGCGATGCTTTTAAAGCACTACAGCAACAGGGCTTTGAGCTGGACACTTTATCGATTGGCATGTCAGACGACTATGTGGCGGCGATTCAAGAAGGTGCTACCATATTGCGGATAGGCTCAGCCATCTTTGGTTTACGAATTTAGGACGCACGAGCTGCGAAAATAGAAAATGAGAAATAAGAAATGAAACTGGCTTTTATCGGCGGCGGTAACATGGCGCAGGCACTGATTACTGGCTTAAAAAATCAAAATTTTGCCATGCAAAACATCACAGTAATCGAGCTAGAAGCCAATAAAAGACTTGAGCTTAACCAAAACTTAGGCGTAAACACAACGGACGAGTTAGTCAGCATTCAAGCTTGCGAGATAATTGTGTTGGCGATTAAACCACAACAATTACCCGTATTGGCGAAAACACTGGCTCCGCTACTAACGAATCAACTAGTGATTTCAATCGCAGCAGGCATTCGCTTGGCCGATTTGTCGCGCTGGCTGGGTGGCTACAGCACCATTATCCGCGCCATGCCCAACACCCCCGCGCAGATTCAGGCGGGCGTTACGGGTTTATACGCCATGCCTAGCGTTTCTAAAGTACAAATTGCGATGGCTGACCAAGTGCTTAGTGCTGCGGGCAGTACCTTGTGGTTAGATTCCGAAGATAAATTAGACGCCCTCACCGCTATTTCTGGTAGCGGGCCTGCCTATGTGTTTTATTTAATTGAAGCATTGCAGGAAGCCGCACTGCATCTGGGTTTAAATGAAATACAAGCCAAACAATTGAGCATTGCCACTTTTAAAGGCGCAAGTTTATTAGCAGATGTCAGCACCACTCCGATTGCCACTTTACGTGAACAAGTCACCTCAAAAGGTGGCACTACAGAACAAGGTTTACTGAGTTTACAAAACTCGCAAGTGAAACAAGCCATTGTGTTAGCAGCGCGAAAAGCTTGCGAACGTGCTAAAACTATAGGCGACGAGCTGGGAAGAGATTAATATGTTTTCTACTGCACTCACTTTTTTGCTCACTACAATTTTAAATTTGCTTACCCTATTGTTTTTGCTGCGTTTTTTTATGCAGCTGTTCAGAGTGCCCTTTAACAACCCTTTGGCTTACATGGTAGTTTCACTCACCGATTTTGTGGTAAAGCCTGTGCGCAGAGTGATTCCAAGCTGGGGTAAATTAGATTTATCCACCTTATTTTTAGCGCTAATCACGCAGTTTTTATTGCAGTCTAGTTTACTCTGGCTTCGCGATTTCCCCTTAAGCTTGGCGGGTCAATCGGCATGGCTAGGTTTAATAGGTATGAGCTTTCTGGGCGTATTTCGTAATGGTCTAGATGTGTTTTTTTATGCCATTTTATTGCAAGTAATTTTAAGCTGGGTCAACCCACATACGCCTATCGCCAGCGCACTAAATAGCCTTACCAAGCCAATATTAGCGCCAATTCAACGCTTTTTACCAATGGCGAGTGGTATCGATTTTTCACCAATCGTAGCACTGATTTTTTTACAAATGATTAACGTTTCTGTTGTAAAAACATTAGAGATGCAATTATTATCACTTTTTTAAGCGTCAATCTTTGAGTAAATAAAATTTAAAATCACTTATGATTGAAACCTCAGAAAGCAAAATCAGTGAATACCAAGAATGGCGTAGAACCCCAAGACATTAAAATTGTCAATATTTTTATAATCAATTAGTTAACATCAATCGAGACCGACCCCATCGATTATTAATACTTAAGACCACGGGATTTCCCCGTATCGCGGTACGGGGCAGACTCAAGTCAAGTTCGGGATGACGGCTTAAGGTGGTCATCTCTGTGTTTTGCAAAAGCTGGATTGCCGCGTCAGCAAAGCTTCTTCGCAATAACGACAATAATATGGGGCAAACTTATTTTTCTATGCAATCTGCCACATGCCAATATCCATGCGGCCTTTGGCGCGGTTTGATTTCACACGCCTATCTATGCATTAGTTTTCCCAGCAAAGGCAAATCTCAAATCCAGAT
>JANLWF010000360.1:0-2241 GCA_031364385.1 Methylotenera sp. | reverse complement strand
TGTACCAAGCGGGCCCAAAAAGGCGATGGCAAGTTCTTTTTCCAACGCACGGCAATTCGACATCAACCCTCGAAATATATGGCTCACAGCCTCGTTTGATAGCGGTCCTGCATTGTGCGCTTGCAAGCGGCGCAGCACTTGCGCTTCGCGCTCTGGGCGAAAAATCACGCCATCTTCTTTTAAGTTGCCAATTTGACGTGCGAGGCTTGCTCGCTCGTTAACAAGCTTAAGTAGATGCTCATCAATCGCATCTATTGCATCACGAAATTTTTTTAATTCAACACTCATTTGCCATTCATTCCTTGGGTTTATTCCTGGCTTTGCGGCAATACTCGCACATTTAGCACGCCTGCAATCGCGCGGACTTTCGCTACAGCAGCCTCTGAAATTGCACTATCCACATCTAACAAAGTGTAAGCCATTTCGCCGCGTGATTTATTCACCATATTATGAATGTTTAAGCCAACATCGGCCATGGCTGTCGAAATTTGTCCCAACATATTAGGTACATTGGCATTGGCTACAGCTAAGCGATAAGCCGACTCGCGCGGCATGTGCACAGCAGGAAAATTGACGGAGTTTGAAATATTGCCATTATCCAGAAACTCACGCACTTGATCCACCACCATCACCGCGCAGTTATCTTCCGCTTCTTGCGTTGATGCGCCAAGGTGCGGCAAGGCGATTACATTGGGGTGCGATTTCATGCGGGCGGTAGGGAAATCGCACACGTAAGCGCGCAATTTTTTGCAATCTAGCCCATCAATTACCGCTTGTTCGTCAATCACGCCTTCGCGCGCAAAGTTAATTAGCACTGCACCATGTTTCATCATCTCGATGCGCTTAGCATTCACCAAATGGCGTGTCGCATCGATTAAGGGCACATGGAGCGTTATAAAATCGCTGTGCTTAAATAATTCATCCACGCTCATTACGCGCTTAACCTCAGAAGACAGCCTCCAAGCCGCATCTACAGTAATCTCTGGATCATAGCCCAGCACTTTCATGCCTAGTTTAAGCGCTGTATCAGCCACCATGCCGCCTACTGCTCCTAATCCTAAAATCCCTAGCGTTCTGCCTGGGATTTCAATGCCCACAAAGTGTTTTTTGCCGTCTTCAACTACTTTGGATAGCGTTGCATCATCGCCTTCTAAGCCGCTCACAAACTTCATAGCAGGGCCAATATTACGTGCCGCCATTAGCATACCCGTAAGTACTAGCTCTTTAACCGCATTGGCATTAGCACCTGGCGTGTTAAATACCACCACACCACGCTTGCTCATATCAGCAATGGGAATATTGTTAGTGCCAGCGCCCGCGCGGCCTATGGCCTGCACACTAGCGGGGATTTGCATGTCGTGCATTTTGGCTGAACGCACCAAAATCGCATCTGGGTTGGTCACTTCTGCGCTTACTTCATAATTTTCGGCCGAAAAACGTTTCGTTCCCACAGAGGCAATTTTATTTAAAACAAGTATTTGACGTTTTCCCAACCTCATCCCCTTAGTATTTTTTATTGATACTGGCCGCTTGCGTAACTAACTATTATTTTTTTCAAATTCTTTCATATATTCCACTAGTACTTTTACACCCTCTACTGGCATGGCATTGTAGATTGATGCGCGCATACCGCCCACAGAGCGATGACCTTTAAGTTGCAACAGACCTTTATCTTTAGCACCTTTTAGGAAAGCTTCATCTAAGGCTTCATTTTTTAGCGTAAACGGAATGTTCATGCGTGAACGGTTATTGACCGCGGTTGGGCAGTGATAAAAATCTGTAGCATCTAAATAATCGTACAACATATTGGCTTTAGTAATGTTGACTTTTTCCATTGCCGCTAAGCCACCCTTAGCCTTAAGCAGCTTAAATACTAGGCCAGAAACATAAATGGCATAAGTGGGGGGCGTGTTGTACATGGATTCGTTATCAGCCTGCACCTTGTAATCGCTCATAGCAGCCGTGCCAGCAGGCACATCGCCCAGCAAATCTTCACGCACAATCACAATCGCTAAACCTGCCGGGCCGATATTTTTCTGTGAACCCGCATAAATCAACGCATATTTACTTACATCTATCGGGCGTGACAAAATATGCGATGACATATCGGCTACCAGCGGAACGCTTCCAACCTCTGGCGTCCAAAAAATCTCTACGCCGCCAATAGTTTCATTTGAGCAGTAATGCACATAAGCCGCATCTGGATTAAGTTTCCATTGATCTTGGGTGGGTGCATAACTG
>JANLWF010000338.1:0-2474 GCA_031364385.1 Methylotenera sp. | reverse complement strand
CTTGCCGCACCTTGGCGCATCAACGCAAGAAGCGGAAGATAACTGCGCGGTGATGGTGGTGGATCAAGTGCGTGAGTTTTTGGACAACGGCAATATTTCAAACTCCGTCAATTTTCCAGCCGTGCACATGCCGCGCGAGTCAGCTTATCGCTTGGCTATAGCCAATGCCAATGTGCCCAATATGCTGGGGCAAATTTCGACCGCCATGGCCGATGTTGGCTTAAACATTCATAATATGGTGAATAAATCACGCGGCGAAATGGCCTACACTTTATTAGATGTCGATAGTGCAATTCCAGAATCTGCGGTGGCGAAAGTCCGTGCCATTGAAGGCGTTCTAAACGTGCGAGTTTTGCCACAAACACAAGCATAAACGCAAAAAAGAATAGAAGCAAAGAATAGACTATGAGTGACGAATTAAAAAAATTTCGGAATCAAATCGATGCAATTGATGATGACTTGCTTAAGCTTGTTAACGAGCGGGCAAGCCTTGCGCGTTTAATTGGCGGCTTAAAAGAAGATGGCGTGATTTTTCGCCCAGAGCGCGAAGCGCAAGTGCTGCGCCGCTTGCAAGCGCATAATGCAGGACCGCTATCAAACGAGGCTGTGAGCCATATATTTCGAGGGGTGATGTCGAATTGCCGTGCGTTGGAAAAAGAACTTTCTATCGCCTTCTTGGGCCCGCTTGGTACATATAGTGAAGAAGCGGCGCTCAAACAGTTTGGCCTCGGTCGCCAAGCTGTAGTTTGTGGCTCGATTGATGAGGTTTTCCGCACGCTAGAGGCTAATCAAGCCGATTATGGTGTGGTGCCAGTAGAAAACTCAACCGAAGGTGCCATTGGTTTAACGCTAGATTTACTGCTATCTAGCCCGCTTAAAATTTGTGGTGAAATTACTCTGCCAATTCACCATTGTTTGCTGTCACAACAAACCGATATTACGCAAATTTCGCACGTGTTTTCGCACAGCCAATCGCTATCGCAATGCCACGAATGGCTGAACAAAAATCTACCGCGCGCCACGCGTGATGCAGTGACTAGTAATGCCTATGCTGCACAAATGATGCATGATTTAGTAAGCTCAGATGGTACGTTTGCCGCGGCCATTGCCAGCAAACGCGCGGCGGAATTATTTAACTTGAACGTGTTGGCAGAAAATATCGAAGACGACCCAAAAAATACCACACGCTTTTTGGTGTTAGGCAATCACGATGTGGCGGCTTCTGGTCAAGACAAAACATCCATCGTCATGACCACTAAGAACAAGCCAGGCGCAATGTTAGAGTTGCTTGAGCCACTATCAAAATATGGCGTGAGCATGACCAAGCTTGAATCGCGGCCTTCTAAACAGAGTTTATGGGATTACGTATTTTTTGTGGATATTGAAGGTCATCAGACCGACGCCAAAGTGAAAGCCGCTTTGCAAGAGCTACAGCAACGTGCGTCACTACTTAAAGTGTTGGGTTCATATCCAGCCGCAGTTGTTTAGGTTCCCCCTATGTCCAATTTAACACATTTAGCTCCTGATTACATTCGTGCGATTGCACCTTACCAAGGCGGCAAGCCTATTGCTGAACTCGCCCGCGAAATGGGCTTGAACGAGGCGGATATAATCAAGCTTGCCTCAAACGAAAACCCGCTTGGCATCAGCCCCAAAGCACAAATGGCGATTGACGAAGCGCTGCATGACATTGCGCGCTATCCTGATGGCAACAGTTTTACTTTGCGAGTTGCGGTGAGTGAGAAATTTGGCGTTGAGCAGAACCAAATTGTGTTTGGAAATGGCTCCAATGACATTCTAGAACTTGCCGCTAGAGCTTTTCTGCATGCGGGTTGTGAGGCGATATATTCGCAACATGCGTTTGCCGTTTATCCGTTGGTTACGCAAGCGGTGGGGGCGACTGGCGTGGTAGTACCAGCCAAAAATTATGCTCACGATTTAGATGGTTTTTTAGCAGCGATTACGCCTAAAACCAAGCTTATTTTTATTGCAAATCCGAACAATCCAACAGGGACATTAATAAATAAAGATGCTCTGAGAGCCTTTATTAAGGCGCTGCCTAGCAACATATTAATTGTTCTGGATGAAGCTTATGACGAGTATTTAAGTGCTCAAAATAAATCTGAAGCGATTAGCTGGTTAAGCGAGTTTAGTAATCTGATTATTTCGCGCACTTTTTCCAAGGCCTACGGTCTAGCTGGCTTGCGTATTGGCTTTGGCCTGATGCACGCAGACTTAGCGGATATGCTTAACCGCGTTCGCCAGCCGTTTAATGTGAACAGTATTGCACAAGCGGCGGCGGTTGCCAGCTTAGCGGATGATGATTTTGTCGCGCGCAGTTATGCGTTAAATCAAGCAGGCATGGCACAATTGATACAAGGTTTTAACAAGCTTGGTTTAGACTACATCACTTCATACGCAAATTTTGTGAGCTTTAAAGTAGCCAATGTAGCACAAGTGAATCAACTATTATT
>JANLWF010000333.1:0-1732 GCA_031364385.1 Methylotenera sp. | reverse complement strand
AAAAAAATGGCCACAAGGAAAAACAAAGTTAGCCTTAAGTTATTTCTAACATGTAAAAATAGTGTATTCATAATTTTTTATCTATAACCTTTTGATAAATATCAACAATATCATGTATTTTTTCATCCCAAAGAAAATGTTGTTTTACACGTTGGATAGCGGCCTCACCTATTTTGTAACGCAACAATGGTTGATCTGCAAGCAGTTCAATGATTCTAGCAAACTCTTCTACCATATAAAGTCTAGATTTAGGATCAATCAAGAAGCCAGTCTCTTCAGTAATGTAGTCAGCAGGGCCGCCCCAATTAACCGCAATGACTGGCAAACCACGCGCCATAGCTTCTAACACCACCGCACCGCCACATTCACGCACACTGGGCAATACAAACACATCAGCACTATCATAATATTGATTAATTTCTGCATGTGGTACAGCGCCTAAAAACTGCACCTTACCAGCAGCGTTAGTCTGCGCATATTCCATAAGCTGTGCACGCAAAGGTCCGTCCCCTAAAATCGTCAGTTTAATATCGCCCTTACATTTCATCACCGCATCAATGGCAATATCAATCATTTTCAAATCTATTAAACGCCCAACATATAGCACGTTTATTTGTGATGATTGCGACATTGCTTTAGGTTTAGCTAGGACGGAAAAAACACCATTTTCTACCAACTGCATGACTTTACCCAATCTAAGCTTAGGCAAGGCGCGTAGTGTTCTTTGATTGGCAACTAATAACACGTCAGCAAAAAACTTTCCTGGGATTATTAAATTATAGGCAGAGGTAAACATGCGAATAATCTGATATAAAATGCGTTCTGACCAACCTGCCATATATTGAAACGCAGGTGGGAACGACATGCCGCCATTCATAGGGCCAATTAATATAGGCACACCAAAGCCAAACATTGCAGATGGCTGCACAGCAGAGACTGGTGCGGGCTCATGTATTAAATCAATTTGTTTATCTTTTACAATCTTTCTTACTAACTTCCATTGATATATCTGAGTTAATAAATGTGTAATAAATCCAACAGATACCGCACCAAATCTTGCTGGTAGCTTTCTAGCGCATTTGTTCAAAAATTGATGCGCCCACGTGTCTGGCACATAAAATATATGGCTCTGATTGATTTCTAACATCTTGAGCATAGACGTCTTAACTCTATCATGTGTAATTAAATAAACATCATGTTGGCTTTTTGTTAAATAGCTATAGTAATTTAGCGGAAGTATTGCCTCACCTCCATAAGCGTTTGAAGCATGTTCACAAACGATTAAGATCTTCAATGTGGTCATTGTTTATTGTTTGCTAAACTTTTTAGCCAATCACTAAAACTAAAAACCAAGAACACCAAATTCACTACGATCTTTAATCACCTCGCGCACCAAATTAATATCGACTTTATCGGCATTGGTGGAGTAGCCATAAACTAAAGCCATATCACAAAGAATATTGATACTACGTGGAATACCTTTTGCTGCCTCGCCTATAGCGCGAGTTGCTGCTGGTGTAAATAATGACATATCGCGTCCAGCAACATGTAGGCGATGTGAAATATATTTATCAACCTCATAGGCTTCTAACGGCGGAATAAAAAAATCTACTGATACGCGCTGAAAAAACTGTTGTAGATCTGGGCGGCGTAATAAATCTCTTAGCTGTGGCTGACCTACGAGTATTATTTGCAATAGCTGATCTTTATCTGCATTAATATTGGATAGCAT
>JANLWF010000327.1:0-1844 GCA_031364385.1 Methylotenera sp. | reverse complement strand
CCGCCGTGTCGCCAGAGCGCATCGAGCAAGGCATTGCTGAAGCGATAAGCGAGACCGACCTGTTGCCCATGATGGCGCGTCCAGATTTTCCGCTGCTAAGAAAAGCATTTTTAAGTTGGGATAGTGTAAATAATGGCTGGAACCAATGGGTGCTGGGTTACGACGACAAAAAGCAATTGGAATTTTTAAATAAGCTCACTGGTAAAAGTCTAAGTTTGATGGATCTAGCCTTATGGATGACCGTCGCCATAGCCACAGTGATGGCGATTACATTTTTAGTACTAATTAAAACCAGCCAACGCAAACTCAGCGCCGCGCAACAGCTTTATGCACAATATCTAAATAAGCTGAAACGCGCTAATCTACAGCCCCATAGCCATGAAGGGGCGCTGGATTTTGGCAAACGTGCTGCGCTGGCCTTGCCAAATCAGCAAGATGCAATATTGAAAATCGCACAAAATTACAATGTATTGCAATACGGCCAAAGCCCAAACCCGCTATTATTGCTAGAGTTAAAGTGTCACATCAAGCAATTTTCAATTCAACTGGATAGCGTCTAGTCCCAATTGCAACACTTAGTCTGCTTTGTTACATCATTTTTTCATACTTAATTGCTATCAATACTAATTAAGTGTTTGAACATGCTAGTATTAGCTTATTATCACTATATTTTAAGGGGAAAATTATGGCTCACACTCAAGTCCAAGTTCCACAAAAACTAGAAGTGCTTAATAAACTAGCCGTAAGCGCCATGCTGTGGCTAAATGGCTTTGCGCATATAGTTATTGGCCTTGCTTTGGCAACTTCTGTGCTTATGTTTAGCTGGTTGTTTTTTATAGATGTACGCAATGTTATCTACAACGACAACCTAGTACAAGGCTTCTTGTATGCGCTGGGCACGCTCATGTTACTATGGTCTATTTCTGTGCTAATTTCGGCCGAGATTCGCTACCTAATGGGTGGCAAGCTACTAGTTGAAACCTTTGTAGAAGTGGTGCTAGTGCTATTTTTACGTAAACTCATTTTGTTGCCAGCTCAAGATGTTTCGCCAACAATAGAAGAGGTCATCATGTGGGTGGGTGGTGCATTTTTTCTGTGCTTGATTTATACGCTGGCACGCTGGGCTGATAACAATACTGAGCGAAAAGGTCATGTGCGCCAGTCTGACATTAGCGCTGTGGAACCAGCAAAGAAAACTAAATAGCAACCCAATTTGTCTGCCAGTATTAATACGCATTCAGACTACATGCAGCTGGCGCTTGATTTAGCGCGCCAAGCTGCAAAAAATGGTGAAGTGCCAGTAGGCGCAATTGTCGTCAAAGATAGCGTTATTATTGGACGCGGTAGCAATGCGCCGATTGGCCTGCACGACCCCACAGCTCACGCAGAAATTATCGCCATGCGCCAAGCGGCGCAACATCTAGGCAACTACCGATTAGTCGATTGTACGCTGTACGTCACACTAGAGCCGTGCGCTATGTGCAGTGGCGCGATGCAACATGCACGTATTGCAAAGCTGATTTATGGCGCTAGCGACCCTAAAACAGGCGCTTGTGGCAGTGTGATTAACTTAATGGATGAACCGAAACTGAATCATCATACCGAAGTGGTAGGCGGTGTTTTAGCGGAAGATTGTGGCGCGGTGTTGACGGCATTTTTTAAGCAACGACGATTAATGCTAAAACAATAAAAACTACCTAGCCTTCGCCAGAATAACAAGCAATAAAAAATTTGGCCTATAAATAAAAAAACCCGCCTAGGCGGGTTTTATATTAGTTTAAAACTTAATCTCTATTACCCATAAGCGACATCAGCAAGCTTAACAAATGTGTAAACATATTATG
>JANLWF010000322.1:0-7778 GCA_031364385.1 Methylotenera sp. | reverse complement strand
CAATTTTTAGGCCACGCAAATCCATATTGCTGGGAAAAGTGCTTTTACAAAACTCCACATAGCGCCCTGCGGCGTCTTCTATGCGTCGCGCCTTGCCTAGCTTGGCCGATTCCATGACTTGCATGGGTTTATCTAGTTCCGCCTCAATCGCGTGTTCAATTTCATCGTCCAACTTTGCGCCATCACTTGAGAAAAACTTGATGCCGTTATCGTAATAAGGGTTGTGAGAGGCAGAAATAACAATGCCCGCTTGCGCGCGCAGGGCGCGTGTGAGGTAGGCCACAGCGGGCGTGGGCATTGGGCCTGTTAGCAGTACATCGACACCTGCGGCCGATAAACCCGCTTCTAACGCGGCTTCTAGCATGTAGCCTGAAATGCGTGTATCTTTACCAATAAGTACGGCTGGGTGCGCGCCTTTGGCGAGATTGCCTTTTATAGAGGTGAGCACTCGCCCCGCTGCATAGCCCAAGCGCATCACAAACTCTGGCGTAATGGGGTGCTCGCCCACCTTGCCGCGAATGCCATCAGTACCAAAATATTTTTTAGTCATTTTTTCTCTATTATTTTCTAAATTATTATAGTATTGCCGAAACGATTTTCAAAGCCTCAACCGTTGCTTTTACATCGTGCACACGTAGTATTCTAGCGCCTTTTTGGGCTGCGAGTACTGAAGCCGCGATGCTGGCATAAAGCCTTGCATTTACATCGTTGCCCGTGACTTGCCCTAACACTGATTTACGCGACAACCCCACCAACAATGGTTGGTCTAAATCAGCAAAACTTTCTAAATTTTGTAGCAGTGAAATATTATGTTCGCGCGTTTTACCAAAGCCAAAACCAGGATCAAGCAGAATTCTGTTTTTAGCTACCCCCGCATGGATACTGGCTTGCAGGCGTGCGGCTAAAAATTCTTTTACATCGTTTACAACATCATTATATTGTGGATTTTGTTGCATGCTTTGTGGCGTACCTTGCATGTGCATTAAACACACGCCTACCCTAGATTTCGCGACGATTTGCAATGCGTTTTCTTCCTGCATGGCGCGTATATCATTCACCATACTCGCGCCTGCCGCAATCGCGGCTTGCATCACTTGCGGCTTATAAGTATCAATTGAGATTGGAATATTAATTTGCTTGTCTTGTTTGAAATGTTTGACTAGACCTTCAATCACTGGTATCACACGGTCCAGCTCTTCTTGCATGCTCACGGGTGTGGCGTTTGGTCGGGTAGATTCGCCGCCTATATCGAGAATGTCTGCGCCTTCTTCTGCAAGCTTTAATGCATGCTCAACAGCTAAATTAGTCGCGGCAAATTTTCCGCCATCAGAAAAAGAATCAGGCGTGACGTTCACAATACCCATGACACGCGGCGTGGTTAAATCGAGTTGAAATTTTCCGCAAGTAAACTGCATAAAAAAAGGGCTAATATTTAATTAGCCCTAATTTTAACACTATTCTAAACTTAACTTTTTTGACTTAACTTTTTGTATCAACTTTTCGCCGATGGTTGCGGCACTGCTGTCGCCGTATTGCCAGAACTAGACCCGCCATCGCTAGGTTTAATTTTAGACTGGCGTGGTTTTGGTTCACGTACTGGCAAGCCAGCCATCACGTCATTAATCTGGTCAGCATCAATGGTTTCATATTCCATCAAGGCAGCTGCCATAGCTTCCACTTTGTCTTTATTATTTTCTAGCAATTTGCGCGCAATGGTGTATTGCTCATCCAAAATACGACGAATTTCCGCATCTACTTTTTGTTGCGTGGCCTCACTCACCGTTTTACTGCTCATGCTGCCAAAAAACGAATCTTGCTCGTCACCCGCATAAACCATAATACCTAGTGCATCGCTCATGCCATACTTGGTGACCATCGCACGGGCAAGCTTGGTGGCGCGCTCGAAGTCATTCGATGCACCAGTGGACATTTGATTCATAAAAATTTCTTCGGCAATACGGCCGCCAAATAAAATCGAAATCTCTTCTAGCATTTTGTCTTTGTAATTGCTGATGCGATCAAACTCGGGCAATTGCCAAGTTAAACCTAGTGCCCAACCACGCGGCATAATAGTGACTTTATGTACAGGGTCTGCCTTAGGCAACAACTTAGCCACCACGGCATGGCCAGACTCGTGATAAGCCGTGTTGCGGCGCTCTTCCTCACGCATCACCATAGATTTACGCTCAGGGCCCATGTAAATCTTGTCTTTTGCGTCCTCAAAATCTTCCATATCCACTGTGCGTTTGCTTCTACGCGCCGCAAATAGCGCGGCTTCGTTCACCAAATTGGCTAAATCTGCACCACTAAAGCCTGGTGTGCCACGCGCGATAATATCGGCTTTCACATCTGGGTCAATTGGCACTTTACGCATGTGCACCAATAAAATCTGCTCACGACCTTTAATATCAGGCAGACCAACCATTACTTGCCTATCAAAGCGGCCTGGTCGCAATAACGCTTTATCCAGCACGTCAGCGCGATTAGTTGCGGCAATTACAATCACGCCAGAGTTAGCCTCAAAGCCATCCATCTCGACCAGTAATTGATTCAGGGTTTGTTCACGCTCATCATTACCGCCACCTGTGCCCGCGCCACGGCTACGCCCCACCGCATCGATCTCATCAATAAATATAATGCAAGGGGCATTTTTCTTTGCGGTTTCAAACATATCACGCACACGCGATGCACCCACGCCGACGAACATCTCGACGAAATCTGAACCAGAAATAGTAAAGAATGGCACTTTTGCTTCGCCTGCGATTGCTCTTGCAAGCAGGGTTTTACCTGTGCCTGGAGGCCCCACTAATAACACACCGCGCGGAATACGGCCACCGAGTTTTTGAAATTTGCTGGGCTCACGCAAAAACTCAACCAACTCAACCACTTCTTCTTTGGCTTCGTCGCAACCAGCAACATCCGCAAAAGTAGTTTGATTGGAGCTTTCGTCTAATTGTCGCGCTTTACTTTTACCGAATGAGAATGGCCCGCCACCCTTGCCGCCGCCTTGCATTTGGCGCATAAAGAAAATCCACACGCCAATGAGTAAAATCATCGGAAACCATGACATGAAAATCTCGAGCAATACAGAACGTTGTTGTTCTGCCTTAGCCTCAACCGCTACATTGTATTTAAGCAGATCATTCACCATCCACAAATCACTTGGCGCATAGGTGCTAAATTCTTTGCCATCTTGCGTTTTGCCGCGCACGATGTGACCGTCAATCTGCACGCTGGCTACTCGACCATCTTTCACTTCTTGCATAAATTGTGAGTACACAATTTGATTGTCAGACTTGCTTTGGCCAGAAAACTGGTTAAACACTGTCATCATCACCAGCGCGACAACTAACCAAATTGCGATACTTTTTGCGATATTATTCAATTCCAATTCCTTAAACTAAAGGCTTAACTAATTTTATACCTAATTAACATTTAATGCTGGCTTGCGATGAAGCAATCACTATAGTTTATGAAGCTATTTGTGGCCTAGGTCAAGTTACTTTCTACCTAAACCTAGTAAATACACTTCACTACTACGGTCTCGCGAGGCTTTTGGTTTGCGCGTGACGACTTTATCGAATTTTAGACGCATGGTTTTTACAATTTCATCAAAACCGCTGCCAATAAAAACTTTGACTAGAAAATTACCGCCAGGTTTCAACCATTCACTACTAAATTCCAGCGCCAGCTCAGTTAAATAAGCCGCACCCGCTTGATCCACATCTTTTACACCGCTTATATTGGGTGCCATATCTGCAATTACAAGGTCAACTGGCTTATTATTAATGGCTTCTTGCAATTGCTTTAAAACGGCCTCCTCGCGAAAGTCGCCTTGAATAAAGATCACGCCAGCGATACCCGTCATCTCTAAAATATCCAGTGCGATAACCTTACCCTGACCTTTTAAACGTTGCACCGCCACTTGGCTCCAACTGCCAGGCGTAGAGCCTAAATCCACAATGGTCATGCCAGACTTAATCAGCTTGTCTTTATCGTCAATTTCAATCAGCTTGTAAGCCGCGCGCGCTCTATAGCCTTCTTTTTGCGCGCGTTTCACGAACTCATCATTCAGATGTTCTTGCATCCAAGCTTTGCTGGTGCGCGTGACTTTCATATTAAAAAACCTTGCAAATTAACCAACCCTGTTCATGATAAAATAGCACCTTATTTAAAAGGTTTAAAGAAATGAAATTAACAACGCCCACATTAACCACCAAGCAAATCGCCCATTTACGTGGTTTAGCACACAGCTTAAGCCCTGTCGTGATGATTGGCAATAACGGTTTAACCGAAAACGTGCTTAAAGAAATTGAGCTTAATTTAAACGCACATGAGTTGATTAAAATTCAGGTTGCGGGCGATGATCGTGCTGCTAGAAAGTTAATGTACGCTGAAATTTGTAGCAAAACCAATGCAATTGCGGTGCATCATATCGGCAAACAGTTAGTGGTATATCGCGCCAGCGAGACTGTGAAAGAAAAAACGAAAATACATATGCCTAAACTGTAATTTATTGACGCGCTTTTAATGCTTAATATTATTGCCGTGCGTTAAGCACTAGCACAAAGCCCAGCAAGCATTCCACCAAATACGCCACGCTGGCAACACCGTGCCATTTGCCAAATCTTTCTGCAAAAATGCTGTGCATCACATCGGCTGGCATAGCATCAGCCTTTAGCTGCGCTAATATTGGCTGAATGCCGAAATGTCCCGCAAGCACTAGTAGCAACATCCCAAAAACTGCCCAAAAAAAGCTTTGTTTAAGCGCGCCAGTGCCGTAATCGAGCAGGCGTTGAATCAACAAATAGAAGCCGCTCACTATGCCGATGTAGCTCACTACCGTAAATAACTTACCCGCCAAACTGCCCGCTAATTGCTTATCTTGCAGCGAATCAAACAGCACGTAAGCGCTTAAGCCTGTTGTCCACAGCGCGCCTACCCATAAGGTGATAACAATTAGATTTAAGCGAGACAACATGATTAGATGTAGCTCACTTCTAGCACTTCCAGCTCTTTAACGCCGCCTGGGGATTGCACTTCGGCGATGTCGCCTTCTAGTTTTCCAATTAAAGCACGCGCAATGGGTGAACCCACTGAAATTTTTCCACCTTTAATATTCGCTTCATCTTCGCCCACAATTTGGTAGGTTTTGGCTTCGCCAGAGTCTAAATCTTCAAAACGCACCGTTGCGCCAAATACCACGCGGCCTTCGGCATTCAGCGTTTTTGGGTCAATGACAAATAAATTAGAAAGCTTAGATTCCAACTCGGCAATGCGACCCTCAATAAAGCTCTGCTTTTCTTTAGCCGCTTCATACTCAGCATTTTCAGATAAATCGCCTTGCGCACGTGCTTCGGCAATCGCTTGAATCACGCTGGGTCTATCGATACTGCGCAGGCGCGCCAGCTCAACTTTAAGCTGCTCTGCGCCTATGATGGTGACTGGGATTTGATTTAAAGCCATACGTTTATAACCATTCTTTAAGAAACCCTACAAAAAAAATAAACCACACTCAATTGAGCGTGGTTTTGAAATAATTAAACTTAAGTGTATTTTAAACTAGCTTTTTGTGCAAGTCTTGAATCGACTCTACATTCAATTCTTGCATGTGCGCCATGCCAATGCACGCGGCTTTAGCGCCCGCTAGCGTGGTGTAATAAGTCACTTTATTTTGTAGCGCGCTGCGACGAATTTCGTAAGAGTCGGCCACGGCCTTTTTGTCTTCGGTCACGTTGACAATAAAGCTAATTTCGTTGTTTTTAATCATATCGACAATGTGCGGGCGGCCTTCAGCCACTTTATTCACGGGTGTTATGCTTAAACCATGCGCCATTAAAGCTTTGGCCGTGCCTTTGGTGGCCACTAGCGTAAAGCCTAGTTTATCAAGGTCTTGCGCGATATCCACCACTTTTTGGTGATCTTCATTGCGCACGCTAATAAACGCGCGGCCGCCTTTAGGCAACCTGGCAGAAGCGCCAAGTTGCGCTTTCACAAACGCCTCTGCAAAGGTCGCGCCAACGCCCATCACTTCGCCTGTCGATTTCATTTCTGGACCAAGTATCGTATCTACGCCTGGGAACTTGATGAAAGGAAACACCGCTTCTTTCACCGAATAATACGGTGGTATGATTTCTTGCGTCACACCTTGCGATTTCAAGCTTTGCCCCACCATGCAACGCGCGGCGATTTTTGCTAGTTGCAAACCGCAGGCTTTAGACACAAACGGCACTGTGCGTGATGCGCGAGGATTCACTTCAAGCACATAAACTGTCTCTCCCTGAATCGCAAACTGCACGTTCATTAAACCTTTAACACCCAGCGCCAGCGCCATCTGCGCGGTTTGGTCGCGGAGCACGTCTTGCAATTTTTTGCTTAAACTATAGGGTGGCAATGAGCAAGCAGAATCGCCCGAATGCACGCCTGCTTGCTCTACGTGCTGCATAATGCCGCCGATTAACACATCTTCCCCATCACAAATCGCATCGACATCAATTTCAATCGCGTCGTTCAAAAAGCGATCTAGCAACACAGGCGAATCGTGCGAAACCTTCACCGCTTCGCGCATGTAGCGCTCTAACTGGCTTTGTTCGTGCACAATTTCCATCGCACGGCCACCAAGCACATAACTCGGACGCACCACTAGTGGGTAACCTATTTCATTGGCGGCAATTAAAGCCGCCTCTGGCGTACGCGCAGTGCGGTTTGGCGGCTGCTTCAAGCCAAGCTCGTGCAATAACTGTTGAAAACGTTCGCGGTCTTCGGCGCGATCTATTGCGTCAGGACTTGTTCCGATAATCGGCACACCCGCTTTTTCTAGCGCACGCGCTAGCTTAAGTGGAGTTTGGCCACCATATTGCACTATCACGCCAACTGGTTTTTCAATCGCGACGATTTCTAGCACGTCTTCAAGCGTCACTGGCTCAAAATACAGCCTGTCTGACGTATCATAATCGGTCGAAACCGTTTCTGGGTTGCAATTGACCATAATAGTTTCATAGCCGTCATCGCGCAAAGCAAGCGCTGCGTGCACGCAGCAGTAATCAAATTCAATGCCTTGGCCGATTCTATTAGGCCCGCCGCCTAGCACCATGATTTTTTGTCTGTCCGTCGGTTGTGATTCGCACTCTACTTCGTAGCTAGAATACATATACGCCGTATTCGTCGCAAACTCCGCCGCGCAAGTATCGACGCGCTTATATACGGGGCGCACATTCAGCGCCTGGCGATAGGCGCGCACCGCATGTTGGTCGGTTTCTAGCAACGTCGCTAAGCGTCTATCCGAGAAGCCACGACGTTTCAACTGGAACAGCGCGTCTTTGTTAAGATCGGCAATATGCACGCCTTTTAGCGCAGCTTCGCGGTCGATAATGTCTTTAATTTGCGCTAGAAACCAAGGGTCAATTTTAGAAATTTTAAAAATTTCCTCATTACTCACACCCATACGCATCGCGTCAGCCACGTACCATATACGCTCCGGGCCTGGTTCGCCCATTTCTTTATTGATGCGATCCAAGTCGGTTGAAATAGAATCTAGGCCATCAACACCCACCTCAAGCCCGCGCAAGGCTTTTTGGAACGACTCTTGGAAAGTGCGGCCAATCGCCATTACTTCGCCAACGGATTTCATTTGCGTGGTTAAGCGACTGTCTGCCTGTGGAAATTTTTCAAAGGCAAATCTAGGAATCTTGGTAACGACGTAGTCGATGCTAGGCTCGAACGAAGCAGGTGTTTGGCCGCCTGTAATGTCATTCTTAAGCTCATCCAGCGTAAAGCCC
>JANLWF010000309.1:0-1617 GCA_031364385.1 Methylotenera sp. | reverse complement strand
CTTTCAGAAATAATCTTCCAATCGCCACCAATCGGCTCTTGCACGGTGACGGTGACTTTTTCTTTTTTAGCGTTTTTAAGCACCAATTCATAAGCGCTTTCATAGGCGTTATGGCCTTTTTGCGGGTTAGGCAGCACTTTAAAATCGGTTTGTTTTTTGTCGGCGGTTACGTCAAAAGCTTGGCCTAGTTTTAGGCGTACAGTTTCATTTTTGGGTGTGTGGTCAATGCTATCTTCGCCGACAAATTGCGCATTGCCTTTGCTATCTTTTTTGTACACGCGCAATATGCCTTTGGGTAACGGCATGCCGAGCTTGCTGGCTTCTTTGTTGTCAAACTCAATAAACACGCCAACTTTCATCTTAGTACCGATTTCGCCATATTGTCCACTGTAATAATAATCCGCGCCTTTTAACAGCAATTCTTTACGCGCTGGAATGCCAGATGCGTAAAGTAAGGCGACTTGCTTGGTTTGACTTTCCATAATGTTAGTCGGGCGGTCTAGCGTGTATAAATGGTATTCCAGTAGCGATTCTTCCGCCATTGGCGCGGGGGCTTCTGCTGCCATCATGTCCATATTTTTACTCATCATAGTGGGGCGCATGTTTTGCTGTACGCGGTTCAGATCGCCTGCCACCAATTGCAGTTTAGCGTTTTTGTACGAAGTGCCGCTGGTGTTGGTCAGCGTCACCCAGCCTGATAAATCCAATTGATTTTCTTTGTCGTTCAACTCGGCCACGTAATCGGCCTTCCAGCCCAATCCACCTGTGAGATAACTTAGTTCTACGGTTTGATCTGTTGCACCTTTATTAATGATTTGCGTGACCAAAGTTGGTCTATCGCGCAAATTAGCAGGCACATCGTCATAGACAATTCGGCTTAAATTATTTGAAGGCACGCCAGTTTCAATGCGGTTGCCCACTTTAAGCACCACACCATTATTGGCCGCCAGTACAGTGGCTTGTTCTGTGGTTTCTACGCCCGTGGTTGGGTTTATTTTGACGATACCTACGGTTTTGCCGACGTATTTTTCTAACATTTTTTGCGGCGTAAGCAAATCAAAATCAAAATTTTGCTCAAGCAGGGTAAGGCTGCCTGGCGCATTGATACTTCTTAAAAGCGCAGTCTCAGGCTGCATTTGCGCGCTTACATCGCGTATCGCCAGCGCATTTAAACCCGCTTTAATATTCACTTTACGGGTATCTTTTACTAGGGCTAAATCTTGATTGTAAATGGTGACGGCCACACTTTGCTGATTATTGAGTGTACTGCGAGATTCTTCTAAATTTTCCGCAGCTAAGGCTTCGAGTGAGAGTAATGAGGTAATGGCAATGGCGGCAGCATGGCGTTTAAACATTAGGATTCTTTCAAAATTAAGGAGTTGAAGCCTGTAAAACGGTTGCAGAAATTTTTAGTTGACGCGCTGCAATAGTGCTTATTTAGCAGTGCTTATTTATATGACGTTGATGCCTTCGTTGTGCAACATGTTGATGAGTTTAATGAGGGGCAAGCCAATCAGCGCATTAGGGTCTTCGCCCAGCATACGTTCAATCAGCGCAATGCCTAAGCCTTCAGATTTCGCGCTACCCGCGCAATGGTACGGTTGTTCTTTAGTCAGA
>JANLWF010000302.1:0-1582 GCA_031364385.1 Methylotenera sp. | reverse complement strand
GGCTTTTACAGCCTTCATACCGAACACATTACCGATGATAGACGCAGTTAAGTTGGCTATAGAACCACCTTCAAATAAATCCAGCTCATAAGCGATATAGGCAAAATACTGTGCCTCAATTTTGGTGCTTTCGCCAGTGTTGGGCACTTGCTCAACGCGGTAGGCCTTGGCGCGATAAAGCTCGCAAGCGGTCAATCTATCCGTCCATACCACCGTCCAAGTTGCGGTAGAAGACTCACCCGCCACTGCTGCTGCAATCTCTTCAGGGTCACTACCTGCATGTGGCGTAATACGAAACATGGCAAGCAAATCGGTATCTTTTACCTGATAATCGGGCTGCCAATAACCCATTTTTTTATAGGGCAAAACGCCCGCTTTATAGCGATCTTTGCCTTCTTTAATGGTTTCGTTTGTGCTAATTATTTGGCTCATGTTATTAATTACCTTTCTATTTAAGAATAATTTCTACACACTACTTTATTTAGTTTTTAAGTTAAGTTATATTCATAAATTCTTTACACATAATTAAGCACAGCTTATCTTAAGTGAGATGCGATGAAAAACTTAACCCTACGCCAGATAAGAATATTTTTAAGTGCAGCAAAACACCTAAGCTTTACGCGCGCGGCGGAAGAGTTGCATATATCTGCCCCTGCTATCTCAATGCAAATTAAAGAGATGGAAGATGACATTGGTGTAACATTGTTTGTGCGCGAAAACCGAAAAATAGCGCTAACTTCGGCAGGTGAATATTTTTTACTCTATGCGCGGCGTGTTTCTAGCACGCTTAACGAAGCCAATACCATGATGGAGCGCTTTCGCGGCACGCAATTTAGGCATTTAAAAATTGGCGTGGTCAGCACCGCCAAGTATTTTCTACCGCATATGTTGGTAGAATTTAAAAAAGATTACCCAAATCTGCAAATTAAAATCGAGGCGCGTAATCGCCAGCAATTGGTTGAGTTACTGCGTGATGGCGAAATTGATATTGCCATAATGGGCTTGCCCCCGAGAGAGATTGATACACGCGCAGAAGCGTTTGCTAATCATCCACACGTATTTATTGCTAACCCCAATAACCCGCTTACAGGCAAGCTCAACATTCCGCCAGATGCACTTACGCAATATGAAATGATCTCGCGCGAGCCTGGGTCTGGCACGCGCTTGATTATGGAAAAGTATTTTGCCGAACACAATATTGCACCCATTGTCAGCATGGAAATGTCGAGTAACGAGACGATTAAACAAGCCGTAATGGCTAATTTAGGCATCTCGTTCATGTCTTTGCATACCATTGGCAGCGAGCTTGCCAATAAGCAAATCGCCATATTAGATATTCAGAGTACGCCGATTATTCGTACCTGGCATGTGGTGGCGCTAACCAAACGCAATGCAAGCCAAGCGGCAGAAGCTTTCAGATACTTTGTGTTAGAAAAAGGTGGGGAAATTTTAACGAAAATGTTTGCGGACGCTTAATATGCATCTTTTATAATGCTAACTAAAATTTATTAGGGCAACTTATGCAATCTACCATCAGTTTTTTTAAACGTTTCCCTTTTGCCATGCTGCTTTGCGTGCAGTT
>JANLWF010000274.1:0-9503 GCA_031364385.1 Methylotenera sp. | reverse complement strand
TTGCAACGAATCGAAAGTAGTATGAAAAGAATAAGCATCTTTCATCATAAATTCGCGCGCGCGCATCACGCCAAAACGCGGGCGAATCTCATCGCGAAATTTAGTTTGAATTTGATAAAAATTAAGCGGTAACTGCTTATAGCTGCTAATTTCGCGGCGCACGATGTCGGTAATCACCTCTTCATGCGTCGGGCCAAAACAATAATCACGATCGTGGCGATCTTTAATTTTAAGCATTTGCGGACCAAAAACTGCCCAGCGCCCCGTTTCATCCCACAACTCTTTTGGTTGCACGGCCGGCATTAGCAGTTCCAACGCACCCGCCTTGTCCATTTCATCGCGGACGATATTTTCTACTTTGCGCAAAACCCTTAATCCAAGCGGCATCCAGCTATACAAGCCGTTGCCAAGCTTTTTAATTAGCCCCGCGCGAATCATCAACTTGTGACTAACTAACTCCGCATCGATGGGAGCTTCTTTTTGAGTGGCAATAAAAAATTGTGAGGCGCGCATGAGTTTTGGGTGCTAAATATTAAGCTAGGATTTTGTAAGCTCGAATTTTATAGGTAAAAGCCGATTAAGTCAGCAAATGACTTATTTTTGTAGGTTGCTTACTTGAGGGTTGCTCGGCTTGGTGATTCGTGACTTGCCGACTGGGCTGTCAGCAGGCTGAAAATTAGCTTTCCACGTTTTAAACGGCACAATAGTTGCGGCGTGGCCGTTATCGTAAAACCAGCTATCTACTGCAAAACGTTCGCCAGTTTTAATATCACGTATTACTGCTGTGGTATGTGGCCAGCCCGTGAAAAAGAAGTTGCGGGTGCGCGTGTCTTCAACCTCGTGTAGTGACATCAGGTCCTTAGATTTTAACAGCCGTAAATAAGTGGTGGTATTTATCGCCTCGTCATTACAATCCAGCTGGCCTTTGTAATCCGAGTTATCAAAAGTGCCAGCACGGTCTCCCAAAGTGCCATTTTTTGCGCCTACAATCTGCTCTAATGTACCAATTGCTTGGCTGATTTGTAGGCGCTCTTGAGCAGGATTCGTCGCCTTAATTTTGAATAATGCCGCAACATTTTCCCACTCTACCTGGCTAATAGAAACTTGGTTAAATTGCGCGCAGCCGCCGCCCTGACACACTTCGAACTGATTTAAACTAGGCGTTTGATGAAAAATACGTGAAATATCCGAGAGTGCGGCCACTGCGTTGCCATTAAAGTTCAGGCTTAAAAAACTAAAGAATAAGAGGTTTGTTAGAAATTTCATTTTTATTAAGCCCAGTTAAAGGCCCATCAGTCAAAGAAAAGTGTTTTTCTAACTCGACGCTAATTTCTGCAATGCCTTGCAATACGCCAGCTTCAAACTCGCCTTTTCTAAACAAGCTTTCCATATTTTGGCAGATTTTCTCCCAGCCCGCATGCTCAACATGCCTGTCTATGCCGCGATCTGCCACTATTTCTACGTCTCTATCCACCAACAACAAATAAATCAAAACGCCATTATTATGTTCGGCATCCCAAATATTCAAGCTAGCAAATAGCTCCAACGCGCGCCTTTTCGGTGTTTTTTTGTATAAAATTTCTAGCGGATGCAAGCCCGTCTCTACAATAAAACGAATTTCACCCGCATGTGTTTTCTCGCTCGCGCTGATTGCTTGTTCTATGTTGTGCAAAGCCTGTGCCGAAAAGTGACGATTCACCTGCCAAGGATGGCTAAAAAAGTGCTTAAAAAATCGATAAACTGAATTCGTTTTTTTCATTAGCTAATCCTACCAATCACCAGAGGCTCCACCGCCGCCGAAACCGCCACCGCCACCGCCGCCCCAGCCACTGCCGCCGCTTGAGCTGCCGCCCCAGCCACCACCAGCGGGAATGCCGCCATAGCCATTGATACCGCGCCCGCCACCCATCATCATGGTGAAAATAAAAGCGGCAAAAGCAAAAATTGCTGCGCCGCCTACAGCAGCACCAAGTAGCCATACCGCGCCACCTACCAAGCCACCATTGAGCGCGCTACCAGGAAAAGTGCCAAACATGCTGCGCAAAAATAGGCCAGAGATTAAACCTCCAAACAATAATAAGGGCAGCATATTTTCTATGCCCATGCCGCTAGACGCAGGGCTAGTTGGCTCTGGCAATGGCTCGCCCTCTATCAGACCAATCAACCTATCCACGCCAGAATCCAGCCCACCGTAAAAATCGCCTTGCTTAAATTTTGGCGCAATCACCTCATTAATCACACGTTTTGCAGTTAAATCGGGGATAGGGCCTTCCAAGCCGTAACCAACCTCTATACGCATTTTACGATCTTCAGTCGCAATTAATATGAGCAAACCATCATCGACTTTTTTGCGACCTAGCTTCCAGGCATCGGCTACGCGAATGCTATATTGCGCAATGTCTTCGGGCTGAGTGGTGGGTACGATAAGCAGCGCGATCTGACTGCCTTTTTTCTGTTCAAATGCGGCTAGTTTGGCTTCCAGAGCTGCTTGCTGTGGCTGCGATAAGGTTTGCGTTAAATCGGTAACGCGTGATTTAAGCTCAGGTATCTCTATCAGTGCCGCCTGCGCAAAGCTTGATACTAAAAATAGTATCAAGCAAAGCAGAAAGGCACTAACCTTCAGGCTAGATTTAAATTGAAAAAGCACAATAAACCGTTAAGCTTTGGCTTATTATTTATCACCAAACTCTACTTTTGGTGCGCTCGAAATGGCTTTTTCGTTTTCAACCGTAAAACTAGGTTTGGTTTTGTAGCCAAACATCATGGCAGTTAAATTATTGGGGAAGCTACGCACCGAAACGTTGTACTCTTTAATGGAAGCAATATAGCGGTTACGCGCCACGGTGATGCGGTTTTCAGTGCCTTCTAACTGCGCTTGCAAATCTCTAAAGCCTTGGTCAGCTTTCAAGTTTGGGTAATTTTCCGCTACCGCCATCAAGCGTGATAAGGCGCTAGTCATTTGACCTTGCGCTGCCTGAAACCTAGCAAACGCCTCTGGGTCGTTCAATAACTCTGGTGTGACTTGCATACTGCCCACCTTGCTACGTGCGTTCGCCACGTCTGTCAGCACTTCTTTTTCATGCTCGGCGTAACCTTTCACCACGTTCACCAAGTTTGGCACCAAATCGGCACGGCGTTGATACTGGTTTAGCACCTCAGACCAACTAGCTTTAGCTTCCTCATCCAAACTTTGAAACGTGTTGTAGCCGCAGCCAGACAGGCTCAACAGTAAAATTAACGGTAATAATTTCGTCCAAAAGGTACGCATTTTCTAACTCCTATAAATGTTTTAAATTACTTCTTGCTAGATGAGGTTGATTCTTTCAAATTCAAGCACGCATAATTTCCATCGCCATGCACAAATCATCCCACGTTTTAGCCTTGTTTGCCAGATTTTGCAGCATGTCATGCGGATGGTAAGTCACAATTAATGGAACGTTTTCACAAGTATGCGTTTTACCGCGCAGTGATTCAATAGATTCTGCGCTATTTAACAGCTGCTGCGCCGCAGTTTCGCCCATCGCAATAATCACCTTTGTCTCAATATCCACAAGGCTTGTAAGCATAGCTTTATTGGTTTTATCAATTTTTAAAGCCAGTAAAATATTGTTAAATAGGCTGCTCTGCAAGGCAGTTAAATCGAGGCTTGCAGGCATGATAAACGCCCATTTTTTGTCTGCCGATAAAGTTAAATTAAACGCATTTTGTGCGCCAGGTGCTTTAGCTGGCTCTGCTATTATTGGATTAACGCCTGGCGCTGTTTCAGCAGGCTGCGGTTGCAACGTCACAGGCGCGCGCAATCGCCACACAGGCAACAACTCTAATTCGCGCAGCATATCTTCGCGTGTCATCATAAAACTAAACTCATAAAACCAGCCCCATCAACACCGCGTCCTCGCGACCATTTTCACTTGTTTTTGGGTCGGCAGGGTAATAACCACGTCGCACCGCCATTTCATTAAAACCCATATTCTCGTACAAAGCGATTGCCGAAACATTACTTGGCCGCACTTCTAAAAACATATTGCTGGCTTTACATTGTTTGGCATTACTGATCATGTGTTGTAACAAATAACGCCCTAAGCCTTGTTTTTGCCGATGTTTGGCGATACTTAAATTGAGCAAATGCACTTCATCCATCACCAGCATCATTAAAGCGTAACCAATCATTTCGCCCTCACTTTCCAACACCCAAGCACTATAGCCAGAATTAAGTGAATCGCTAAAATTGCCGCGCGTCCACGAGTGGCTGTAAATGGTCGGCTCAATTTGCATAATCGCGTCTAAATCGTCTATTTGCATTGGGCGCAATTGCAAGCTTGGCTTGAGCTGTGCACTCATAAACGCAAGCCCTCTGCGCGTTCTAGCGTGGTGAGTGCCACGCGGTTGCGAATATAAATTGGCGCAGCCTCGCTGGCAGGTTTAGCACTACCTGCTGCAAAAATAGGCGCGGATAGCTGCAAAATAGCCTCTGCCGTTGGTGTAACGTTTGGCAAAACTTGGTTTAAGTTTTGTGCATAAATTGTACTTAAAACTTCAGCATAAACCGCCCAGCCACTGCCCACGCCCGCCCAAGCACCGTCTAGCGCTGGTGAGGCTTCTGGCTTGCATACGATTGTTTTACTCAACTCAATCCATACACCATTTTCACGCACAAAAGCCGCGTGATAAATCTCGCCCATGCGCGCATCCAAGCAGGCAATTACTTTATCCTCGCCACTGGCTTGCGCCAGTGCCAACAAGGTATTCACGCCAACCACAGGTAGATTCGCGCCAAAACCCAAACCCTGCGCCACGCCGCAGGCCACACGTACACCCGTAAACGCACCAGGCCCAGCGCCAAACGCAATGCCATCTAAATCAGTAAGTTTAATATTGGCAGAATCCAACAAAGCCTGAATTTGCGGCAACACTAGCTGCGATGCGGCTTGCCCCGCATTTTGATAATGCGTAAACGACTTATCGCCAAGCTGCAAAGCCAGCGACAAAAATTCGCTAGAGGTATCAAGTGCTAAAAGATTCATGTTATTTCATAATTTATTGCTTGCGTCAAAATCGCAAGTCTTACAACCACCCACCCCGTCATTCTGAGCGTAGCGAGGAATCCAGTTTTTTGTCATATTACTTGGATTCTTCGCTACGCTCAGAATGACAGATGTGAATAGATTCGGCATTATTCACCCGCTACTTTACCGCGCAAATGCTTCACCTGCCCACGGATTGTTTTACCTTCTAGCCGTCGCTGTTTAGAGCCATAACTCGGCCTTGTCGCGTAACGTGTTGGTTTGACAAAGTTTGCGGCGTTTACAATCTCGTGCAGGCGCTTAATCGCATCCTTTTTATTCGCCTCTTGGGTGCGGTATTGCTGAGCCTTTAAAATTAAAATGCCTTCGGAGGTCAATCGATTATCCTTCAAGCCAAGCAAGCGTTCTTTCAGCCAATCGCTCAAACTAGAAGCCGCAATATCAAACCGCAAATGAATCGCGGATGACACCTTATTCACGTTCTGCCCACCCGCCCCTTGCGCGCGGATAGCGGTGAGTTCGTATTCGGTTTCAGAAAGTAAAATCATAGCGGATTAAAATCATGACTTAGTTAAAAAGCTCTAGTAGTGATGTCGTAATTGTGCAATCAGCAAAGCATCATTTTCTACTTTATTCACAACACGGTGTTCATCATTAATTCGACGCGACCAATAGCCGCTTAGTGTGTGCATTAACGGCTCTGGCTTGCCTATGCCTACAAACGGTTCACGTTGAATTTCTTGAATTAGCTGATTAATGCGCTTAAGCATTTGCTTTGCTAGCTCTTGCTCACTCTGCGTCTGCCAATAACAATAATCTTGCCATGCTGTATCGGCAAAAATCAGCTTCACTCTGACAAGTTTCTTTCCACGCCCTTGCCTGCATTAAGCTCAATCACCGCATCCAGCAAGCGTTTCGCGTTATTCGGGCTTCGCAACAAATACGCCGTTTCTTCCAACGCTTGATAATCTTCTAGCGAGACCATAACAACCGATTGCTCGCGGTTACGCGTAATAATGATTGGCTCGTGGTTTTGGCAAACGCGGTTCATATTGCTGGCAAGCTGCGCCCGCGCGGTTGTGTAAGTAACTGCATCCATTTTGAACGCCTCTATGATATGTACGTGATATTGTACATAAACTAAACGATTTAATCCACTAAGATACTACTTTGATACAAATTACTTGCGTAACTCACCATGAATGTAATAACATTGTACCTACATTTGAAGGGAAATATCATGCAAACTAATTTAAGAAAAATCGGTAACTCGCGCGGTGTACTGATTCCCGCTGCATTGTTGGCCGCCTGCGAAATTGGCGACGCGGTCGAAATGCGCGTAGAAAATAACCGCATTATTATCGAGCCAATTACCCCACAGCACCGCCAGGGATGGTTTAAAGGCTATAAAGCAGAGCAAGATATCGACGCGCTTGCAAATATAACAGAAACCGCCATTGAGCAGGACGATTGGCAATGGTAAAGCCTGAAGCCATCAAGCGCGGTGACATAAAAAGAGGTGAAGTTTATTGGGTAAACCTAGACCCAACAATTGGCACAGAAATCCGCAAAACCCGCCCCGCGCTAATTGTGTCGCCAGACGACATGAACACCGCACTACCGCGTGTGATTATCGCGCCCCTCACAAGCCACGGTCAGCCTCTAGGCTGCCGCCCAGAGCTGATGTTTGATGGCAAACAAGCGCGTATTTTGCTTGACCAAATTCGGACGATTGATAAGCAGCGATTGGCGGGGAAGCTTGGCGAGATTGAATTGAAGGTTTGGCATCCAGTGCTGTTGGAAATGCTTACTTAGGAAATTTTCACCTAAATTCAGCTGGTTTGCGTAAATATTGCTCTGCCTGCTCAATGCGGCCTTGGTAGGCATTTATCATGCAGTCATTAGTAGAGCAGATATTACGCTCGTTTTTCAACCACTCTCTTTGTACTTTCTTCTCTGCATCCTTGTTTGTGCTAACGCTCAATATTTGTTTGTAAGTCGTCATCATTTGAGCGTCTAGGCTAGCAAGTTCTTGGTTGGAGCAAATTAGTCGCTCCGCTCCTGTGGATGCTTTTGTACAATCAAAACTAGGACTGAAAGTCATTTGCTCACTAGGCTCTGAAGTTGGTAATGGCTCAGTTACTACAGCCTCCTCGGGCAAACTAACTTCCACTGTGGGTTCAACTTCAGATGTCGGCTTGACTTCCGTCGATGGTGCCGTGGCACTGCTGATTGATAGTGAGTTATTTTTAGTCTCAGCATTGGCGATTTTATTCAAATCGTCTGTAGATATTTTTCTAACGAAGGACAATTCGTCTTGTGTTCCATCATGCATAGTAAACGATAAATGAAAGCTTTTTTGATCTTTATCCCATACCTGTTTTAATGTCCAAATGCCTGCTTTTCCGTCTTGTAAAGTCACATTTAAATTAACAGTTTTATTTTCGTTATCAATATCACCTAGTGTTGTAGCAATAGCATCATCACCAATCAACATGCGCAATTTCTTATCTGCATAAATTACTGACACCATTGAACCATCATTTTTAGCCCGCCATACACCCGTCATATCTTCCAGAAGGCTATCAGTCTTATTTGCACAGGCACTCAAAATAAGAGTCATCAATATAATTGCATATTGCATAAATTTTTTCATAAAGATTTCCAAAAATAAAATTCAGTTTTCAATTTAAAGAGTTAGGTGTTAAAAGTGTTTAGATAAAATTTTGGATTTAATTTCTTGAAACTCAGCATCATTTATTGCGCCAGATTCCAACAAATTTTTGGCTTTATCCATTTCTTCGCCTACATTAGAATTATTTTTATTTGATGTTTCATTATTTGAATTAACTGGAGCAGAATTGATGATTACACCACCAGCTGCGGCTCTCTTTTCTTCAAGCCCTCTAATTCTATGTTTCTCTTCCCATGCTTGTTCTTCGGCTTGGGCTTTAGAGTAAATTGATGATGCGGTATTGCTCGGAATTCCTGATACAGAAATATTTTTTTGAGATGCATTAAAAGCTAAATTTGACCCACAATAGCTTGGCAAAACATATTCTGAAACTGTGGCATCTTTTAGATCTTTCCACTGAAAGTCCTGCATGGTAAACCCACCTAAAAGGCCTCTCGAAACTAAAATAATCCTAGAATTTGTAATGGCAATTAATTTTCTTCTTGAGAAGAAAGCAAATGGCCTTAATTGCATGCCTTTATCTAAAACAGCTTCGTCTTTCATTAAGGTATCTGTCAGTTTCTTTTCTGCTTTAGGAATTCTGTCAGAAGCTTTAAAAAACACAAAAAACCAATAAACTACTGTGAGAACTCCAAAAGTAAATAGAGACAAAATTGCCAAACAAACCATTAAAAAAATATTAAATACGCCAGCCATAACTACATTCCCCTTAATTTACCTAATCTGCGGCTCAGGCTTACCGTAAAACATGTTGAAGGTTATTAAATTAGATTACAGCTGAAATTTTTGCTGCCATAAAGTGGAACTACCTTTGCGGCATTACTTTTTGGGAATGTGACTGATTTGCTTCCAAATTTAACGACTGCATTACCCTTGTGTAAACTTTCGAGTAATGATATGAAATTGTTTGTTCCAACTCTGCTATCAGCTCCGAATGGTGCGTCGTAGGTTATACCATTAATCAAGATAGTGAATTTAGTAATATCAGTGTTATCGCTAATTCGATAAAGTGAAACAGATGAAGGCGAATCCGCACTACCGTCTTCTGTAGGACAGCCGATGTATAGCCTTAGCCCTTGCTTATCAATAAAATACTCTATATTTCCTTGCCCAAACCCTTCAGTCCATCGCCCCTCCGCCGCTAGAGCTGATATGCAGAACAAGGTACAAAACATGCTTAAAATGATTTTTTTCATATCTATTTTTCTTTTTTAATGGCGAATTAAATTGTGGCTTAGTTTTAATTATTATTAATTCATCATATTTCAACTAATAAAGTTGAATTACATCTTTAAAAGCACTTCATGTCAAGTGGTTGATAGTCAACTATATAGGTTGAGTAAAAATCATGACGACATCCAAACAATATCTAGCTGAACAAATTGGTCGATGCATTGGCAGGCGGAGGTTATCGGCGGGCTTAACTCAATACCAAGTTGCAGAGAAGCTGGGAGTTGGCTATGAAGCCGTTTCAAGAATGGAGCGTGGGGTTACTATACCCACCATCATCAGATTGGCAGAATTAGCGGGGATTTTTGGGTGCGGAATTGAAGAGTTGTTAATTGAGACTAGCAATAGAGCTGAAGACCAATCATCGCAAATCACGGATATGCTCATTAAGCTTAGCGATGAAGACAGAAAAATGTTACTTGAGACTATTCAAACACTCTACTTACGACTTAAATAGTAATTTTTTTATAGCTTATTTCAAGCAAAAAACGCTTCCACATCCGCCAACTTTTTAGTCCGTTTAAAAGGCGGCAGGCTTTGCCAGATGCGCTTGC
>JANLWF010000273.1:0-1921 GCA_031364385.1 Methylotenera sp. | reverse complement strand
AATAATGATTGAGCCACCGTAAAAAATAATTATTTTATAAAATTTTGATTTTCTTAGCATAAAGGCCGCAGGCACAAATAGACTTAGTATGCCAAGCTGCCCAATCTCTACGCCTAAATTAAAGCCGATTAACGCAACCACTAATGCATCTTTTTGCAAGCCTAAATCTGCAAGTACGGCTGCAAAGCCAAAGCCATGAATCAAGCCGAACACAAATGCGGCCAACCATCTACGTTTTAATAAATATGGAAATAAATTATTTAGTGCCGCCAAAATAACGGAGGCTGCAATGGCGGCTTCTACCCAACGACTAGGCAGTTCAATCACTTGCAAGGTGGCCAAGGTTAAGGTGATGGAATGCGCGATGGTGAATGCAGTAACCACTTTTAGTACATCAATAAAAGTAGTTTTAAACTGCTGTGCGGGCTGCCAAGTTTTGGCAGAGTAAACCAATGCGGCAGGTAACAATAAAGAAATTAAAAACAGAATATGATCAAAGCCTATCCAAATATGCCAAATACCTTCAATCACATACTCTTTAAACTCATTGAAGCGGTTAGGGGCAGATAAAGCAAATAATTGCGTAGGGTTATCAGGCCCAAAAATTGTAGTTTTGGTGTAATTTTTTGAGTTAAGCCCTGCTTTTTCAACTGTGGAATAGTCCAATCTTAATAGACCACGATGCGATGGATCAAGGTCTGAAAATAAAGTGTAATTTAAATTTAAAACATTTATTTCGTTTTTACAGTTAACATTAAATTTAATAACGGCATAAGCACCATCCGTGTGATGATCAATTAAAAGTTGTTTCGGTATTAAACTACAAGTAGCCTGATTATTTTTTATGCTAAGTCTAGCCAGCGCATAGGCATATATCTCTTTTTGTTTAGTCAGCACTTCTTGCCAGGTAATTTCACTATTTGCATTAGCATCTAAGCCAATTGCATAATCAAAATCACGAAGCGCAATATCCCATTGGCCTGTAGCCGTATTATGGTTAATATTTTGTTGAGTACTATTATTTTGTACTGATAGAGCCAAATAACTGTCACTGGGTTTATGCGCATAAGCAGTGCTATGCCAAAGGCTTAGAAGCAATATTAAACAGCGTATTAGGTTGAAATGTTGTGCCATTATAAAAGCTGATGTGTTGAAATAATGCGACTTAAAGTGGCGTCTTCCTGCTGATTCGCGCCTAGCCAGTGAATGACAGTGTTTGATTCATTTTTGTTATTCATGGCGATGGCTGCTTCAAGATAAATACGCGCATCTGCTGGTTCTTTTTGAATCTGCCAGTTTAACTTTGCCAATTCAAGCGCGCGCTTAGGGTTGTTCATCAGTCGCAATTCGAAGCGCGATTGCTCGCGTTGGTGCACTGTATCGCCCCGCATTGCAGCGGCTGCAAATCTTTGTTTCAAAGCACTCGTTTGCATATCGGCTTGGGCAGAATTGATTGCTTTAAGGGCTTCTGCGTAGCGCAGCAGCAGCGGGTCTATTCTGGTTTTTGTTTTTAACAACTTGATAACTTCTTGCGGGCGCTTTTTATCTAACAAAAAATCTGAATAAGCGCCTAAAAGATAGCCATCGGGCTCTTCTATTTTCATGGCGTTTTGAAAATATTGTTCTGCCGCCATATCATCTCCAAGTCTAGTAGCCATTTCAGCAAGCAAGGTTAATATCCACACCCGAATAGAAGGATTAGCCTCTGAGCTTTGTACATAGGCTGCCTTCAACTCATGATAACTTTGCGCTGCTTTGCCGCTTAAACTTTGAATATTGTTAGTGCAGGTCATGGTGATTAGAGGAGGGGCTAATGCGTAAAGCTTTTCACAACTTTTTAATGCCGCTGCATATTTTCCCTGCACCTGTAAAATAGTTGCGCGGGTAATCCAAGCTTGGCCATTAGAGGGCTCTAGCTCTA
>JANLWF010000269.1:0-5009 GCA_031364385.1 Methylotenera sp. | reverse complement strand
TCATATTCTTGATAATTGCCATTAAAAAACGTCCATTGTGATTCGCCTTCGGCGGCTAAAATATGCGTGGCGATGCGGTCTAAGAACCATCTGTCATGCGAAATCACTAGCACGCAACCAGCAAATTCCAGCAGGGCATCTTCTAATGCGCGCAGAGTTTCAATGTCCAAGTCGTTTGATGGTTCATCTAGCAGCAGCACATTGCCGCCCGAAATGAGCGTTTTGGCTAAGTGCAAGCGCCCACGTTCGCCGCCTGAAAGTTGTCCGACAATTTTTTGTTGGTCGCCGCCTTTGAAATTGAACCTGCCAATGTAAGCTCTTGAAGGTGTTTCGTATTTGCCGACGGTTAAAATATCCGAGCCATTGGCAATTTCGTCGAATACTGTTTTTGCATCACTTAAACTATCACGGCTTTGGTCAACATAGGCCAGTTTCACCGTTTGGCCTATGTTTACTTCGCCACTGTCGGGTTTTTCTTGCCCAGTAATCATTTTAAACAGTGTCGATTTACCCGCACCATTAGGGCCGATAATACCGACAATCGCGCCAGCAGGCACGCTAAAGCTTAAGTTATCCATCAGCAATCTATCTTTATAGGCTTTAGAAACACCGTTAAACTCTATCACTTGGTCACCCAAACGCTCACCTGCTGGGATGAAGATTTCCTGCGTTTCGTTACGTTTTTGGTATTCGGCACTGGCTAATTCTTCGTAGCGCGCAATGCGCGATTTGCTTTTGGCTTGGCGTGCTTTTGGGTTTTGGCGCACCCATTCTAGCTCGGTATTCAGCGCTTTGCGGCGTGATGATTCTTGGCTTTCCTCTAACGCCAATCGCGCTTGTTTTTGGTCTAGCCAGCTCGAGTAATTGCCTTTCCACGGTATGCCGTGGCCGCGATCTAGCTCTAAGATCCACTCGGCAGCGTTATCGAGGAAATATCTATCATGCGTAACCGCCACTACCGTGCCTGGAAAGCGCACCAAATATTGCTCTAGCCATTCCACCGATTCCGCATCCAAATGGTTGGTCGGCTCATCCAAAAGCAGCATGTCAGGCTTAGAAAGCAGCAATTTGCACAAAGCCACACGGCGCTTTTCACCACCAGAAAGCGGGCCGATTTTCGCATCCCACGGCGGTAGGCGTAGCGCATCGGCAGCAATTTCTAACTGCGTGCTCAAATCTGAACCACTAGCCGCGATAATGTTTTCCCACTTGGCTTGTTCTTCGGCGAGCTTGTCAAAATCAGCGTCAGGCTCGGCATAGGCCGCGTACACAGCCTCCAGCATGGCTTGCGCTTGCATCACTTCGCCCATGCCGCTTTCTACCTCCTCGCGCACGGTTTTATTGGCGTCTAGTTGTGGCTCTTGCGGCAAGTAGCCAATGGAAAGGTTAGGCTGCCACTGCACTTCGCCCTCAAACTCTTTATCCGCACCCGCCATAATGCGTAGCACGGTCGATTTACCAGAGCCATTCAGCCCTAACAAACCAATTTTGGCGCCAGGGAAAAATGATAAGGAAATATCCTTAATAATAGTTTTTTTAGGTGGGACGATTTTGCTCACGCGGAGCATAGACATTACATATTGAGCCATAGCGATAATTTACTAACTAATTTGAAAAACGCTAAGCTTACTGCAATATAGGTAAATTTGGTATAGCCTAGCCATGATTACCAAGCTTAAAATAAAAAGGGGCCTACAATTGAGGCCCCTATTAGTTGAGATTGCTAAATTAAGCCGCTTTTTTCTCTAGCAAATGCGTGTCATTCGCTGCTTCGATTTCAACTTTTCTTGGTTTTAGTGCCTCTGGCACTTCTCTTAGTAGCTCAATCTGCAATAAGCCATTTTCTAATTTAGCATTCGTTACTTTTACATGGTCATCCAACTGAAATTTATGTTCAAAATCACTTGTTGCGATACCGTGATGCAATAAAGTAAGCTCTTGTCCTTTATTCTCTTTACGACCTGAAACGCGCAGTACCTGCTGCTCCAATTCAATTTCAAGTTCATTCTGTGCAAAGCCAGCCACCGCCATCACAATGCGATATTTATCTTCACTCAATAACTCTATGTCATAGGGTGGATAGCCAATCTCAACTTCACTACGTTGAGTGTCATTTAAAAGCCTCGCTAATCGATCAAACCCAATAGCTGAACGATAAAGTGGACTTAAGTCATAAGTAAGCATGATTTATCCTTTCAATAATTAAGCGTTAGTTTTAACGGCAGCCTTAATTTAAGTGCTTGCCTACCGACGAGATGGGAGTTAATTTTTATTTTTCAAGACCCATTTTCTCATTATCGCGTATATTGTATCTCTTTGTTTACTTACCTAATTTCACATGGCACTCAAATCCACCATCTATAAAATTGACCTTAATATTGCAGACATGGATAGGCAATATTACGCACAGCACAACTTAACGCTAGCTAAGCATCCCTCAGAAACCGATGAGCGTGTGATGGTGCGCCTAATTGGCTTTGCACTGTATGCTAACGAGGCACTAACATTCGGCAAAGGTTTGAGTGACGATGATGAACCCGACTTGTGGCAAAAAGACTTAACAGGTGCGATTGAGCTGTGGATGGATGTAGGCTTACCCACAGAGCGCGACATTCGCAAAGCGGCAGGGCGCTCTAAACAAGTAGTGGTAATGCTTTATGGTGGAAGAATTGCCGATATGTGGTGGAGCCAAAACAACAAAGCGCTGTTAAAAACTAATAACCTCACCGTGATAAACTTGCCCAATACGCAAGAACTTGCAAGCATTGCATCTCGTAGCATGAATATTAGCTGCACCATTCAAGACAAGCAAATATTGGTCAGCCATAATGATGGAAGTTTTGACATCACCCCTGTTATTCTAAAAGAAAGCTCAGTCTATTAAACTCCCAGCGGTTCAGCCCACGCCAAAGCAGACTTGCGACATTGGTTTACTTTAGAAGAGTCCATCTGCAACAGCTCCGCCAGCTCTAAAATCCGCGCACTATCTGCATTTTCACAAGCTTCTGCTAACTGTAAAAATGGCCCATAAAGGCCTTCTCGACTCAATAAAGCTTCATTAACTGACTCAGGCAATTGAACTCTATCAAGCACCTGATCAATTGGCATTTTGAGTATTGCATCTAAAAATGAAAACACGCCCACCATAAACAGATTATCGAGATCTTTTTCTTCAAAATAACTTGCACCCAAAAGCTCAATCAAGCGTCCACGTGCAATGGAAGCTTTCATCATCAACTGTGGAGTAGCGTTTTCACCTGCTGTTACCTTTAACAAACTAAGCCAATGATAAAGCTGACTTCTGCCTAAAATCGTTAAAGCATGGTTAATCGATTGAACCTCACACGAGAGCCCATAACTTACAGAGTTAATATAGCGTAAGAGCTTAAACAACAAAACCGCATCTCGTTTAAAACCTAGTTCGATGGCTTTATTATCTGCATCCTGATTAACCATGTTCAAAATATTAACCACACTAGTAAATGATGCATTGATGACATTTGTAGCCAATGTCTCAGGGCGATAGAAGTAATAGCCTTGAAGCATACTAAACCCAATGTCTTTACAAGCTTCAAATTCTTCTTTTGTTTCAACTTTCTCAGCAATAAAGTTTACCGAAGGCGCCTTAAATTGATTAAAAATCTTTTCTATTTCGGCAATACTCAAAGTCTGAATATCAATTTTTACAAAATCAGCATATTTTAGTAAAAGATGAGCATCCACACTTAAATGTGGGTTATCTAGCGCAATCCTATAACCGAGTTTTTTTAATTGCTGGCAACGTTCTACAATTGCTTCATTAGGCTGAACACTTCTTAATATTTCAAGTACCGTCTGTTGAGGTGACATTAACTCGAGAAAATTACTCAATAACATTTTCTCATCTACGTTAATAAATGCATGTTTATCATCCAATAGCCACTTAACATCCATTTGGCCAATTGTGTTAACCAGCACACTAACGCAAGCCATAAACTCATCTTCAAACACAGCGGTTTTAGCATCTGCGCTATGCCTAAAAAATAGCTCATAACCAATAATCTGCTGCTCTAAATCCACAATGGGCTGACGCCCTATAAAAGTTTGATCTTGCATGATTTTCTGCTTCATGGTTTTTAGGTTTAAGAACTATTGATTAACCTATTGTAAGGCTAATCATAGTGCTACTCAAATCAAATTACTTTGAAGAAAATAACAGGTTTACGGGCTTAATCTAGCTTTATATTGATGTCTAGGCCAAACATGTGTTAAGAAAGTACAACGGAATTCCTAAGGAGTCGTTCCCACTATGCATCAAGGAATGTGAGTTCAGATTCAACTACGGAATCCCTAAACAACAACTGAAAATATTGAAGGAGTGGGCTGATATTTAGTGCTAATCTACGTCAGCCATTGATTTATTATTCCACCGTTACGCTCTTAGCCAAGTTCCTCGGCTTATCCACATCCGTTCCCTTTAACAAAGCCGCATGATAAGCCAGCAATTGCACTGGGATAGTATGCAAAATAGGGGAGAGCACACCCACATGGCGCGGGGTGCGGATAACGTGTACGCCTTCGGATTCGGTAAAGTGGCTGTCGCTGTCAGCAAACACAAACAGCTCACCGCCACGCGCTTTTACCTCTTGCATGTTGGATTTTACTTTTTCAAGCAACGCATCATTCGGCGCAATTACCACCACAGGCATGTTGTTATCTACCAGCGCGAGAGGACCGTGTTTAAGCTCGCCTGCGGGGTAAGCCTCGGCATGGATGTAGGAGATTTCTTTAAGTTTGAGTGCGCCTTCCAGTGCGATAGGGTAGTGTATACCGCGGCCTAGGAATAGGGCGTGTTCTTTATCGGCAAAGCGTTTTGCCCATTCGCGAATTTGTGGCTCTAAATTAAGCGCAAATTGTACGCTGCCAGCTAATTGGCGTAATGCGCTTAAATATTCCTGCTCTTTTTCGCTATTCAATAAGCCACGTTGTTTTGCCAATGTGGCGGCCAGAGTGAATAGGGCGACCAGTTG
>JANLWF010000267.1:0-10746 GCA_031364385.1 Methylotenera sp. | reverse complement strand
GATAATGCCGCCTAAGTTTCTTAGTCGCAATTGCCGCGCTATGCACTGCGCGGCTTCTAGGTTGGTTTTAAAAATGGTGTCGGATAAATTTTTACCGCTCACAAAACTGCCAGTATTTACATCTATCGTGGTCAGTGCTTCAGTTTGATCAAAAATTAAATAGCCCCCAGAAGTCAGCTCTACTTTGCGCGAAAGTGCGCGCTCGATTTCTTTTTCAATATTATAAAAATCGAATATTGGCCGCTCGCCTTGGTAGTGATACAGCGGCTTCACCGCTTTGGCCACATAAAGTTCAGCAAACTCTTTCAGTTGTTCGTAGGTCGCTTTAGAATCCACACGAATACTGACGGTTTGGTCATTCACCACATCGCGCAATATACGCCTAGGCAAACTTAAATCGTAAAATACCAATGAGCGTTCATCGGCTTTTTTGCTATCTGATTGAATTTTTGCCCACACTTTTTGCAAGTATTCAATATCGTTCAAAAGCTCTGCATCTGAGGCATTTTCTGACATGGTGCGGATAATAAAGCCGCCCGTGCGTTTCTCTGGTAGCAGCCCCAGTAAACGATTGCGTAGCATTTCTCGTTCGTCTTCATCTTCAATACGTTGCGATACGCCGATGTGATCTTGATGCGGCAAAAACACTAAAAAACGTCCCGCTATACTGATTTCTGTGGTCAGCCGCGCACCTTTGGTGCTAATCGGTTCTTTAATCACCTGCACGATGATGGATTGACCTTCGCGCAACACTTCTTGAATGGGTCGTTCTGTTTGCGGCTCACCATCAATATGGCACTCCATAATATCGGCTGCATGCAGAAAAGCCGCGCGTTGCAGGCCGATTTCTACAAATGCAGATTGCATACCAGGCAAAACACGACACACCTTGCCACGATATACGTTACCAACAATACCAAGTGACGAACTGCGTTCGATATGCAGCTCTTGCGCAACGCCATGCTCCAGCACCGCTACCCGCGTTTCTTGTGGAGTTACGTTAATTAAAATCTCTTGTCCCAAACTTTTACCCTAACACTTAAAATTCAGCTTAATTTTTAAAAATTCCGTTTAAAAGCATGGCGGTTTCGTGCACTGGCAACCCCATCACACCTGTATAACTGCCTTCAATGCGTGTTATCCAATTGCCCGCCAAGCCTTGTATGGCGTAGCTTCCAGCTTTGTCCTTGTGCTCGCCCGTGTCAATATAGGCCTCTATCATAGCATCGGTCAGCGGCATCATCTGTACCAGCGTAGTATTTAATCGTGTTTCCAGCTTGCCTTTAAAAGCCAGCGCAACAGCGGTGTGTACTTGATGCGAGTTGCCTGCCAGTTTTTTAAGCATATCTAACGCATCTGCATCGCTTTGAGGTTTGCCGAATATATCCATATCTAGCGCAACCGTGGTATCGGCTGCCAAAATGGGTAAATTTGCGTGCTGGCCGTTTAACTTTTTAACTACTGCTAAGGCTTTTTGTTCGGCTAATCGTACTACATAATCGGCAGGCGATTCATTAGCTAACGTCGTCTCATCAATATCGGCGGGCATTACAAGACAATCGATATGCATTTGTTTTAGTAGCCCAACACGGCGTGGACTTCGCGAAGCCAGTATTATTTTGCTATTTGTATTGAATAGGGTCATGCGCTTACTTTAATTGACTATGCAAAATTATCAAAACTAAAAATGGCTTGTTTCCGCAATTAGCGAGTTAGCGGTAAAATGGCTATATCAATCTAAAAGAAATTACAGTCAGTGAAAAAACCTCAATTTAAACCCAATACCACGGTGGCAGCGATTATCGAGCAAAACGGCAAGTTTCTTTTAGTAGAAGAAGCCACCGACCGTGGCAATCGCTTCAACCAACCTGCGGGGCATTTAGAAGACTGCGAGACGCTCATCCAAGCCGTCATCCGCGAAACGATGGAAGAAGCCGCTCACGAGTTTACGCCCGAGGCCTTGCTTGGCGTTTATCAATGGAAGCACCCGCATAACGACACCACTTATTTGCGTTTTGCCTTTATTGGCAAGGCGGGGGTACACTACCCCATGCAAGAATTAGACGAAGGTATTATACGAACAGTGTGGATGGACATTGACGAAATACGCGATAAAGCTGGATTGATGCGCAGCCCGCAAGTGATTACTTGTGTTGAGGATTATTTAGCTGGTAAAAAATTTCCGTTGGATGTGATTACTAACTTATGAGTAAAAAGAGAATTGTTGTAGGGTTGTCTGGTGGCGTAGATTCTAGCGTCACGGCGCTGCTATTGAAGCAGCAAGGCTACGATGTAGTCGGCCTGTTCATGAAAAATTGGGAAGACGATGACGACGATGAATATTGCGCCAGTAAGCAAGATTTAATCGACGCAGTTTCTGTCGCCGATAAGCTGGGTATTGAAATTGAAGCTGTAAACTTTAGCAAAGAATACAAGGATCGCGTGTTTGCTAATTTTTTAGAAGAATATCAAGCTGGCCGCACGCCAAACCCAGATATTTTGTGCAATGCCGAAATTAAATTTAAAGCGTTTTTAGACCATGCCATGAGCTTGGGCGCGGATTTAATCGCCACTGGCCACTATGCACAAGTGCGCGAAAACCCTCTAAAACCTGGGCTTTTCCAACTGATGAAAGCTGACGACGGCAGCAAAGACCAAAGCTATTTTCTTTATCGTTTAAACCAAGCACAGTTGAGTAAAACTTTATTTCCGCTAGGTAAATTGCTGAAGCGAGAAGTGCGCGAAATGGCGCGTCAAGCGGGTTTAATCAACGCCGACAAAAAAGACAGCACAGGTATTTGCTTTATTGGCGAACGGCCATTTCAAGAGTTTTTACAACGCTATTTACCCAAAAAACCTGGCGACATCAAAACGCCAAACGGCGCACTGGTTGGGCATCACGATGGTTTGATGTATTACACGCTAGGGCAACGCCAAGGTTTAAAAATCGGCGGCAGCAAAGACAGTAATGGCGAACCGTGGTTTGTGGCCGCAAAAGATATGCAAAAAAATGAGCTAATCGTGGTGCAAGGGCATGAACACCCATTGTTACAATCTGACGGCTTAACTGCCAGCCAGCTTACATGGATTGACGACGAAGATCCAAAAACCAACTGGGTGTATGCCGCCAAAACGCGCTATCGCCAGCCCGATGCGCCATGTGAAATTGATGCGCTAGATGAGACAAGTGTCACCGTCAAGTTCGGGCAAAAACAATGGGCAGTCACGCCTGGGCAAAGCGCCGTTGTGTACGAAAGCAATGTTTGCCTTGGTGGTGGCATTATTACTAGCTCAATTTGATAACAATTTAATTAGAATCTAAATTCATCAAATAGGCACTATAATCATCTTGTTAAAAAATTATTAGGTCGGTGAGATCAATATGGCTTACATTTTTAAAAATGCACAAGGCGTTGTTGTTGCCGCAAGCGCGGCTGAAAGTTTTGGAGAATACTGGACGTTTGTTGAAGACAATTCCAAAGAGTATCTTGAGTTTCTAGAAAACTCATTAGCCAAAAACGCGCCATTTCGCGAAAGCGATATTCAATTGGCGCGTGTATTAGAAGATCTAATCTCCATGCTAATCGAGCGAAACCTGATTCGATTTACTGACTTCCCCCAAGCTGCTCAAAAACGTTTAAATGACAGGCACAACATGCGCAAAAATACGCAGCTTTCCGAGCTTGTGGACGAAAGTCTCGACAATTTCTAGAGGTTATACGTCGCTAGGTTCTGTATCAAGCAGGAAATGACAGCGCTTAAATGATTTTGACTTTAATTCCTTCTACCGTACCTTCGGCTTGAGCGGTATATGCTAGCGGCGAAAACTGTTTGAGTACTAAAAGCACGAGTTCCGCAGCACCCTGTATGCGGCGCTTAGAATGAAGGAAGAAGCAGTGGTGAGGTAGCCTTTTTCTTTGGTTTCTTTCTTTTAGCTACGCAAAAAAAGAAACTCTCCTAGAAGCGAAAAAATCGTTGGCATTAGATGCCTTTAAGCAGCGGAATTATTACTACGATAACATTGACAACAGTGAGCTCCGCAATAAACACAGTAAGCAAAAATATTTTGGCTGTGAATTTAACCATTAAATCAGTTTGTTTCTTCTGCTCTTTGCGATTGATCTCAGCTAGATAAAACTGCACACCAACTAATGCATGAGTTGCAATAGAATCATGCAGCGCAATTACCACTTCATCAGTTAATTTACGAAGCGCTTCAATAGTTTGAGAAATATCAACCTAACATAAATACCAAAAAATCACCCCACCACTGGCATTGTCTGCTTAAAACTCGGCCGTTTCACCAACACACTATAGTGTTTTGCCAAATTGGGGTAATTATCTTGCCAATTCAATTGTTTAAAGCGCAAATCCACATAGCCCAACATGCAGCCAACAGCAATATCAGCCAAGCTAAACGTTTCGTTCACGCACCATTTTTTCTTGGTGATATCTAGATTGAGCACTTCTAAACCAAGCATCACTTTGTCGAGTTGCTTGTCGATATTAGCTTGCAATTGCTGCTCTGGCGGCCTCCGGCCTTCCAGCATAGCGGCTACAGCTGCGTCGCAAATACCATCGCTAAGCGCTTCCCAGCGGCGCACCAAAATTCTGGCGTTATGATCTTGTGGAATTAAACGCGCCACTGGCGTGTGAAAATCTAAATATTCTACGATCACTTTTGAATCGTACAGACTATCGCCATCATTTAAGACGAGTACAGGGATTTTACCTAGCGGATTGTGCAGTTTCACAGGCGATTCTGGATCGCTTAGTACCACTTCTTGCAAAACTAGCTCAATGTGTTTTTCTAGTGCAACAATGCGTACTTTGCGTGCGTAGGGGCTGTTTGACGTGTATAAAAGTCTCATGATGATGGCGCGCTTTCTTAATTACTCAACTGCATTATAATAGAAATATGTCTTCACCTGCATCTTCAGCCATATCTTCAAGCCTATTCACGCAAAAATTCCCTCGTGGCTCGCAGGCTTTCCACGATTTGGTAGCACAAACCGTCAGCGCTGCTTTAGCAGAGGATGTGGGTTGCGGCGACCTCACTGCCTCGCTCATATCCGCTTCTCAGCAAGCTCAGGCCACGATTATCTCGCGCGAAAACGCGGTGATTTGCGGCATCGATTGGGCTAATGCTTGTTTTCACCAACTAGATAAAAATATTAAAATTAATTGGCTGGTGAACGAAGGCGAAAAAATCGCTACTAATCAATTACTATGCAAGATTTCTGGCAATGCGCGCGCGCTGCTTACTGCAGAACGATGCGCTTTAAATTTTTTGCAAACTTTATCCGCAGTGGCCACGCAAACGCGCGAGTATGTAGATGCAATAGCAGACACAAAAGCGCAAATTTTAGATACGCGCAAAACATTACCTAGCTTACGCTTAGCGCAAAAATATGCGGTAACCGTGGGCGGCGGTGTAAATCAACGGCTTGCTTTATACGATGGCATTTTAATTAAAGAAAATCATATCGCTGCCGCGGGCGGTATTGCCTCAGCGTTATCACTGGCATGTCAGTTAAATAAAAACGTAACTATCCAGATAGAAGTTGAAAATTTAGATGAGCTGCAACAAGCTTTGAGAGCTGGAGCAACCAATATTTTACTAGACAACTTTACATTAGCTGACATGAAAAAAGCCGTGCAGCTCAACAATGGTAAAGCGCTACTAGAAGCCTCTGGCAACGTTAATATGCGAACGGTGCGCGCAATTGCGGAAACTGGGGTGGACAGAATCTCCATCGGCAGCCTGACAAAAAGCATCCGTGCCATTGATTTATCGCTACGAATCAAATAGCATTAAACCAATTCAACCAAGGTAGCACATGATTAAAGCACCTAATATTGTTAAATCAAAAACTAAACTCAATTTAGGTGATTTGTTGCGTATGCTAGTCAATGATGGCAGGCTAGATAAATCGCAAGCAGAAAAGCTCTACAACGACCGCAAGCTCGATAGTTCTAACCTGCATCCCATTATTATTGTTGGCGAGCAAAAATGGAAAGATTTGCGCGCTCCGCATAAAGCATTAAATACAGACAACTTATCTCGCTGGCTTGCAGTACAGGCTGGGCTTGATTTCTACCATATCGATCCGCTTAAACTTGATTTTACTACAGCCGCGCAAATTGTCTCGAAAGCCTATGCCGAGCGGCTTAAAATCATGCCTATTGCAATTAAAGGCGATGAAGCGACAATTGCCACTGCCAACCCATACGACACGGATTGGATTCCAGATTTAGAGCGTATTTTAGGCATGCGCATCAAGCTGGTCGTCTCTAATCCGCTAGAAATTAACCGCTATTTACCCGAAATTTACAGCCTTGCACACTCCATAAGCTCTGCCAATACCGCTAAGGCAGGGCAAATTGTAGGTGTGCAAAATTTTGAACAATTAATTGAGTTAGGCAAAGACAAAAACTTAGATGCTAACGAGCAGCATGTAGTGAATATTGTAGATTGGCTGTTGAAATACGCGTTTGAACAGCGTGCTAGTGATATTCACCTAGAACCACGTCGCAACATGGGCATGATGCGCTTTCGCATTGACGGCGTGTTGCACCAAGTCTATCAGCTGCCTTCGAACATTATGAACGCGATCACCAGTAGAATTAAGCTCTTAGGCCGTATGGATATGGTGGAAAAACGTCGCCCGCAAGATGGGCGCATTAAAACACTAAGTGGCGATGGTGTTGAGATTGAGTTGCGTTTATCTACCATGCCAACCGCGTTTGGCGAGAAACTGGTGATGCGGATTTTTACACCAGATGTCATTGTGCAAAATTTTGTGCAGCTTGGCTTCTCGAAAAAGCAAGCCAGTTTATGGACAGAATGGACCAAAGCGCCCAATGGCATTATTTTGGTAACAGGCCCAACAGGCTCTGGCAAAACTACTACCTTGTATTCCACCCTTAAACAACTCGCCACGCCAGAAGTTAACGTGAGCACGGTAGAAGACCCGATTGAGATGGTCGAGCCTGCCTTTAATCAAATGCAAGTGCAAACCAATATTGGCCTCACTTTTGTCGATGGTATTCGCACACTCATGCGGCAAGACCCCGATATTATTATGGTGGGCGAGATTCGTGACATTGAAACTGCCGATATGGCCATACAAGCCGCGCTAACAGGGCATTTAGTGCTCTCAACCCTGCACACAAACGACGCGCCATCTGCCGTGACTAGGTTATTGGATTTGGGTGTGCCAGCTTATTTAATTCACTCTTCAGTATTGGGCATAATGGCGCAACGTTTGGTGCGCACGCTTTGTTCAGTTTGTAAGGCAACTCACGAAATTACTGATGCAGAATGGGCCTCAATTACACATCCATTTAAGGCTGCAAAACCAAATAGCGTAATGAAAGCCGTTGGTTGCATCGATTGCCGAAACACGGGCTACCGTGGCCGAAGCGGTATTTATGAGATGCTCACGATCACGCCAAAATTACGCAAACTGATTAAACCAGAAACCGATTTAAGCCTGCTTAAAAACATGGCCTACCAAGAAGGCATGCAGCCGCTGATGCTAAATGGCGCTGAAAAAGTTGCCGCGGGGATGACTACGATTGAAGAACTGCTGAAAGTTGCCCCACCACTCAATCAATAATCTGCAATTTAGAGTGGCTCGAAATTATTTTTTTGTTAATTTTGAATGCTTTACAAGCCTGCAACCTTGACCAAATGACGCTAAACAGTTAATGTTTAGGGTTGTAAATTAATTCGTCAAAATTCAAGCATAGGCTCACAAACTAAAGTATGGATTCAAAAGTTAAAAACGCGCACATTACGGGCGCAGAAATTGTTATTCGCTGCTTAAACGAGGAGAAAGTCAAATTTGTATTTGGCTATCCTGGTGGCGCGGTGCTGCACATTTACGATGAAATTTACAAGCAAAATGGCTTTAAACATATTTTGGTGCGTCACGAGCAAGCGGCGGTACACGCCGCGGATGCTTACTCACGCGCCACTGGCTTAGTCGGCGTAGCCCTAGTTACCAGCGGCCCAGGTGCTACCAACGCGGTCACTGGCATCGCCACAGCCTACATGGACTCTATCCCCATTGTGGTGATTAGTGGTCAAGTGCCTGTACCTGCCATTGGCATGGATGCTTTTCAAGAAGTCGATATGGTAGGCGTAACGCGTCCTTGCGTAAAACATAACTTTTTGGTGAAAGATGTAAAAGACATCGCTGCTACCATTAAAAAAGCGTTTTACATTGCAGCCACTGGCCGCCCAGGCCCGGTAGTTGTGGATATTCCCAAAGATATTACAGCGCATCTAGCTGAATTTATTTACCCAAAAACGGTAGAAATGCGCTCCTACAGCCCTGTACTTAAAGGCCATAGCGGGCAAATTAAAAAAGCCATTAAACTATTGTTAGAAGCTAAGCGCCCAATGATTTATACAGGTGGCGGTTTGGTGCTAGGTGATGCAGCGAGTGAGCTGATTAAGCTCGCCAAAACTTTAAATCACCCTGTAACCAGTACGCTAATGGGCCTAGGCGGCTACCCTGCCACAGACCCGCAATTCTTAGGTATGCTGGGCATGCACGGCACTTATGAAGCCAATATGGCCATGCAAAACTGTGATGTGTTAATCGCTGTGGGTGCGCGTTTTGACGACCGTGTAATCGGCAACCCAGCAGATTTTTTGAGCAAAAAACGCACCATCATTCATATTGATGTTGATCCTTCTAGCATCTCAAAGCGCGTAAAAATAGATGTGCCAATTGTGGGTCACGTGCAATCTGTATTGGCTGAAATGAATGAAGCTTTAGCGCTTGAGCCTAAACCGCTCGATATTAAGAAAAACGATCTCAGCAAGTGGTGGAAACAAATCGACGAATGGCGCGGCGTTAAATCGCTGGTGTATAAAAATTCTGATACCGTTATTAAGCCGCAATATGTGATAGAAAAGCTGTGGGAAGTGACAAAGGGCAACGCTTACGTGACATCTGACGTGGGCCAGCACCAAATGTGGGCGGCGCAATATTACAAATTTGATAAACCGCGTCGCTGGATTAATTCTGGCGGCCTAGGCACCATGGGTGTTGGTTTGCCTTATGCGATGGGTTGCCAATTTGCCGATAAAAATGCACAAGTGGCGTGCGTAACGGGCGAAGGCAGTATCCAGATGAATATTCAGGAGCTTTCTACCTGCGCGCAATATGGCTTGCCGATTAAAGTAATTTTGCTTAATAACCGTTACTTGGGCATGGTGCGGCAGTGGCAAGAGTTCTTTTATGAGAATCGCTATTCAGAATCTTACATGGATAGCTTGCCCGATTTTGTGAAACTGGCTGAATCTTATGGTCACGTTGGCATGCAAATCACCAAACCTAGCGACGTGGAAGGCGCATTAAAAGAGGCGTTTGCAAAAAAAGATAAGTTTGTATTTATGGATTTCATCACCGATCAAGATGAAAACGTGTTTCCGATGATTGCCAATGGCAAAGGCTTATCGGAAATGATTATGGGCAAAGATAACAAGCACAGAGAGGAGCTAGAGTAAATGAAACACATTATCTCACTCCTCATAGAAAATGAAGCGGGCGGCTTGTCACGCGTGGCGGGCTTATTTTCAGCGCGTGGCTATAATATCGAATCGTTGACGGTTGCTGCGACTGAAGACCCAACGATGTCGCGCATGACCATTGTTACCAGCGGCTCAGATCAAGTCATCGAGCAAATCATCAAACAACTCAATAAACTCATTGATGTGATTAAAGTGCTAGATTTAAACGATGGTAAGTATATCGAGCGCGAATTAATGCTGGTTAAAGTGAAAGCTACTACGCCGCACCGCGAAGAAATGAAGCGCATGTGTGACATTTTTCGTGGTCGTATTATTGATGTGGCAGATGGCAGCTTTACCATTGAGCTTACCGGCTCTGGCAGCAAATTAGATGCTTTTATCGAAAGCTTAGACAAAACTGCGATTTTAGAAACGGTGCGCACAGGCGCATCTGGCATAGGCCGCGGCGACAGAATTTTGAAACTATAGTATTTCAAAGATTAAACTAATCAAGTACTAAATATATAAAGACCACAGGAAATGAAATGAAAGTTTATTACGACAAAGACGCAGACCTTAATTTAATCAAAGCCAAAAAAGTAACCATCGTTGGTTACGGCTCGCAAGGTCACGCGCACGCGGCAAACCTTAAAGATAGCGGCGTTACCGTCACTATTGGCTTGCGTAAGGGCGGCAGCTCATGGGCTAAGGCCGTGGCTGCTGGGCATAACGTGCTCGACATTGCCGATGCCGTAAAAGGCGCGGACGTTATCATGTTGTTAATCCCTGATGAAACTATGGCACAGATTTTTAACGAAAACGTGGCGGATAATTTAAAACAAGGCGCAATTTTGGCTTTCGCGCACGGCTTTAACATTCACTACAACCAAATTACGCCACGCGCTGATTTAGACGTCATTATGATTGCACCGAAAGGTCCAGGCCACACCGTGCGTAGCGAATACCTAAAAGGTGGTGGCGTACCTTCTCTAATCGCCGTATATCAAGATAAATCTGGCAAAGCCAAAGATTTGGCGCTTTCATACGCAGCCGCAAACGGCGGCACTAAAGGCGGCGTGATTGAAACCGATTTCCGCGAAGAAACCGAAACTGACTTATTCGGCGAGCAGGCAGTATTATGCGGCGGCGCAGTTGAGCTAGTTAAAGCTGGCTTCGAAACCTTAGTAGAAGCGGGCTACGCCCCAGAAATGGCCTAC
>JANLWF010000227.1:0-7698 GCA_031364385.1 Methylotenera sp. | reverse complement strand
GACTTCGACAGGCAAACCTGCGACACATATTCCAACCACTGCTTCTTGTGATTTGTGTCACCGTACCACTGCATTTGTGCCTGCGACCATGAACCACAGTGGCATCAGCACTGGCTGCGCGACCTGTCACGGCGGCACTTTTGCTAATGTGGTGAAGAAACCAGCGACGCATATCGTCACCAGTGCAGCTTGCGAAACCTGTCATAAATCGACGACTTCATTTGCTGGCACTGCATTCAACCACACGGGTGTTGCGGTTGGCTCTTGTGCAACCTGTCATGGTAGGACTTCGACAGGCAAACCTGCTAGGCATATTGTTACAACAGCTTCATGCGATACTTGCCACCGCACCACTGCATGGATTCCTGCCACATTCAGTCATACAGGCATAGTTACAGGCTGTGCAACTTGCCATAACGGCACTAGTGCTAAGGGCAAAACGCCTACACACGTACAAACTAATATGGGTTGTGAAACTTGCCATAAATCGACCACAACATTTGCCGGTGCGTTGATGAACCATACAGGCATAGTTACAGGCTGCGCAACTTGCCATAACGGTACGACAGCTAAAGGTAAGCCAGCGGGTCACGTCACAACAAGCGCAGGTTGCGAAACTTGCCATAAATCGACCACATCATTTGCTGGCGCGGCGTTTAACCATACGGGTATTACTACAGGTTGTGCGGCCTGTCATAACGGTACAACGGCTAAAGGTAAATCGGCTAGCCACCTAGCAACAACTGCGGCTTGTGAGACTTGCCATAAATCAACAATATCGTTTGGTGGTGCTGCATTTAATCATACGGGCGTTGCTGCAGGATCCTGTGCTACTTGCCACGGCTCATCAGCAAAAGGCAAATCTGCAACTCATGTGCCAACGACAGCCTCTTGTGATGTCTGTCATAGCAACACAACGTCTTTCACCGCAACCAAGAAACCTAATCATGCATTGCTGACAGGTACTTGTAAATCATGCCATGGCGCTAATTTCCCAGGTGTGGTATCAAAAACTGTGACGCATGAAAGCAAAACAGCTACAGACTGTAACAATTCTGGTTGTCACAGCACCAGCACGTTTAATAAATAATAGGTTTGTTGTAAAAATGTTGTTAAGGTTGCAAGTGAAGTGATTTTGGCTAAAAAATTTGCTAAATTAGATTAGGTTGTTATACTAAGGGCATGATAATTATAAGGTTTGAGAACTCATAATGCATGCTTTGCGACTTTTGATTTTATTTTTCTGGGCGCTTTCTGCAAATGCGGTCGCTGCTATTACCTCAGAAGTGGCGCAGATACTTGATCAGCCAGAGGTTATGGCGGTTGGTGATGAGGCAGAAATTCGTATTAACTTTACAGTCCCAGTCACTTATTTGCGACATTTTCCCGTTGGCCCAAGTGATACACTGCGCATCGCATTCGATATACCTGATCCTTGTTTAGCTGAGCAACTTCGTATTCAAGAGTCTAAAAGCTCCCCAAAAACCAACTTAATTACGCCATTTACGCTTACTTTCCCAGAAGTAATTAGTGTTTCTAGAAAAGGTAATGCCATTTGCCTTGTGACAAACAACAGAAATGTTGATACTAATAAAACACTTTTAATTAAATTTGCTAACATCAACACTTATAAAATCAGACTAGGTGAAGATAACCACAGTATTATTGTCAGGGTGCCTTTGATTGGTGAGCCTATTGCTACTTTCGTAGAACCAAAATTTACGGTGGAAGCACCGTCAGAAGGCGCTTCAGGTAAGGAGTTAATGACTTCTGGTAAAGCTGCCATGGTAGCTGGCGAATATGAAAATGCTACACAGATTTTTAACCGTTTGCTTAATTTACCACCCAATGAATATTCGCAAGAAGCACAAGAATTAGTAGGTAATGCGCGCGAAAAAAATGGTGATTTTGCCAAGGCAAAAATTGAGTACGACCTTTACCTTAAGCTTTACCCGGGAAGTGAGGGCGCTTTAAGAGTCAATACTAGATTGGCGGCTATTAAAGATGGCACGGCGAAAGTGGCTGACAACAAATTCTCCACTAAAAAACAAATTAATAAAGTGAATGAAACCAGTGCGTTTGGTAGCTTGTCGCAGTATTACTATGGTGGCAGAACATTAACCGAAACAAGAACGCCAGGAACAACTATCAATGCGCGCTCTACGGATCAATCTGCACTGGTGACCAGCTTTGATATTACTGGGCGTTGGCGTCATAATCAATATGACGACAAGCTGGTGTTTCGCGATGCGCAAACGCATAACTTCCCGCCTGGCGAGAATTTTCGAGACATCAATCGCTTAAATGCCGCATATTGGGATCATGAAGATAAATCTCTGGGTTATATGTTCCGTTTAGGCCGTCAACCAGGCAACTCGCAGGGTGTGTTAGGCAGGTTTGACGGCGGTTTCGCTAGATATAATATCAATGATAAATTTAGAATCACAGGCGTAGCTGGTGTCCCAGACAATGGCTCGCATACTAAGATAATAACAAACCGTCAGTTTTATGGTTCTGCGCTGGAGTTTGGGACATCAGCCAGTAACATAAGCGGGAATGTCTATGCGATTCAGCAAAACGCAGATGGCTTTGCTGAAAGACGCGCGATTGGTTCAGAATTGCGCTATTTCAACAATAACACCTCTTGGTTTGGCTTGCTTGATTACGATACCATTTATGACCGAGTGAATATTGCGCTGATGCAGGGCAATTGGACAGGGGCTTACGATATTACCTACAACGTACTGTTAGATCATCGTAAATCACCTATTTTGTATGCTGAAACTGCCATTCCAGCATTAGTAGGCGCTAGGTCTGTTGGCAGTTTGCAAAAATTAATGACTAAACAACAGATTATCCAAACGGTTAAAGATGTGACTGCGAATACAGATACTGCGTTATTTGGTCTTACTAAGCAAGTGACACCTAAATGGCAATTAGCTGGCGATGTGCGTCTAAATCGCACATCAGGCACGCGGGGGACTGGCAACACTTTTGTGCCAGGTATTCCAGCTAGCTTAAGCACGGGTACTGCTTACACTTATTTTATGCAGGCGATTGGTAATAACACACTATTTTCTGATGACACATCAGTGATTAATGGCAGTTTTGTGGATGACCCAAGCTATTACGCTGAGACACTTGGCTTGACTAATGTGGCAACATTTCGCACCAAGTGGCATGTAAGCAGCTCGCTCAATTTCTATAATCAAAGAAGCGATAAAAGTTTACAAGATTTAAAAATCTTTAAAATAGCACCGACTTTGCGCGTGTCTTACCAACTGACGGATGCAGGATTATTAGAAACCGAACTTAGCTTTGAGAGATCTTATTCAGATGATAATACCGATACAAAAATAAAATCGACGCGTGAATCTATGTTTGTTGGATATAGATGGGATTTTTAGCGACAAATCATACGCTCACTGCAGATAATTTGATTGGCGTTCGTGGTGATAGGTTATTGTTTGAAAAGCTCAATTTCAACTTATCAAATGGCACCGTGCTTTTTCTTCAAGGTGCAAATGGTAGTGGTAAAACAACGCTATTACGCACTATTTGTGGGCTATCTAAGCCATACGAAGGCAATGTTAATTGGTGTGGCGAAAACATCAATTCACTCGCTGAAGAGTATTCCAAACATGTTTTATATATCGGTCACTTAGCAGGCATTAAAGAAGATTTAACTGCCTTGGAGAATTTGCAGTTCTCACTTACTTTGTCTGGCGCAGATATTTCTAAAAAAAATGCCACTGAAGTACTTAAAATGCTGGGTTTGGCGAATGGTTTGAATTTACCCACGCGCATGTTGTCTCAAGGCCAGAAGCGACGAGTAGCGCTAGCGCGTTTGTGGTTACAAAATTTGCCGCTTTGGATATTAGACGAACCATTTACCGCCTTGGACGCCAGCGCAACAAGCTTATTAAAACAAAAGATTGAAGCGTTTGCCAATGATGGCGGCATTGTTGTGATGACGACGCATCAAGAAGTGGTCATGAGTGTGCCCAAGTTTGAGCAATTGCAGTTAGACGCTTAAGGCAATAGATGTCAGTAATTACATTAGCTAGAGAATTCGGTACAAGTGAACTCAGCACATTTTCTGTTCTTTATCGGATTTTAGTGAGAGATATAAAAGTCGCATTGCGCCGTCAATCGGATGTGATGGCGGTGTTCTTCTTTTTTATTATTGCGGCAAGTTTGTTTCCGCTAGGCTCTGGTGCAGATCCAAAATTATTAAGCGCAATGGCGCCAAGTGTGTTGTGGGTAACGGCGTTGCTGTCTTGCATGCTGTCACTCTCGAGAATCTTTGCCAGTGATTATGCCGATGGCACTTTAGAGCAGATTATGCTTTCTAATCAGCCCACTGTATTAATAGTGCTGATGAAACTATTAGCACATTGGGTACTTTCAGGCTTGCCACTGGTTTTTGTAGCACCGCTGATAGGCTTACAGTTTAATTTAAGTAGCGCAGAGTTGCAGATACTGGCTATATCTTTGTTAATGGGTACGCTGGCTTTAAGCCTGATAGGCAGTATTGGCGCGGCTCTCACGCTAGGAATACGTGGCAGTGGCGTACTCATCGCTATCTTGGTATTGCCGCTGTATATTCCAGTATTAGTGTTTGGCGCGGGTGCGGTCAATGCGGTTTCTATCGGCATGAGCCCTAACGGTGCTTTGTCTTTATTAGGGGCAGTATTGGCGATGGCGCTAGTGTTTGCGCCGCTTGCGTCAGCCGCTGCCTTACGCATTGCGTTAGAGTAATAGTTAAATTTAGAATGAATAATATGGAAATGAAATCAGGCTTCAATTGGTTTAAATACGCATCGCCAAAAACATTTTACCCACTCGCTGGTAAAATTATCCCTTGGTGTGCAACAAGTGCAGCAGTGTTGATTGTTTATGGCTTGTATATTGGTCTGTTTGTCGCACCGACAGATTTTCAGCAAGGTGAAGGCTACCGCATCATTTTTGTACACGTTCCAGCCGCTTGGTTTTCGATGTTTTTATATTTGCTGATGGCCATGTATGCAGGCATGGGCTTGGTGTTTAATGCCAAATTATCTTATATGATGGCCACTGCGATTGCGCCCACGGGCGCAATGTTTACCTTAGTTGCATTGGTAACGGGCTCGCTTTGGGGTAAGCCAATGTGGGGTGCATGGTGGGTGTGGGATGCCCGATTAACCTCTGAATTAATTTTACTATTTTTGTATATCGGTTATTTTTCTCTACAAGCGGCCATTGACGATAAAAATCGCGCTGACAAAGCCAGTGCTGTGCTGGCACTGGTGGGGGCGATTAACGTGCCGATTATTTATTTCTCGGTCAAATGGTGGAATACGCTGCATCAGGGTGCATCGGTGAGCCTCACCCAAGCGCCTGCCATGGCGGCCATTATGCTCAAAGGTATGTTGATTATGGCGATTGGTTTTTGGTTGTATAGTATCGCGGTTGTGCTGATCCGCGTTCGTTGCGAAATTTTAGAACGCGATAATAAAGCTGCTATATTTAAGCAAGGTTTGTAAAAGGGGTGCGATATGCAATGGCATAGTTTAGATGAATTTTTAGCCATGGGTGGTTACGGCTTCTATGTTTGGGGCTCCTTTGGCGTTACTTTTTTGGTGATGGCGATAGAGTTGTGGCTACTCAATAAGCGCTGTCAACGCACTAGCCAAGAAGTCAAGCAAGAGGCAATTTAATTTAAAGGTAAAGTAATATGAAAGCACGTCATAAACGGTTTGGTTTAATTGCAGCAGGGCTCATTTTATTAGTGATTGCGGCGGTATTAATCACCAAATCTTTCCGTAGTAATTTAGTATTTTTCTTTACGCCCACGCAAGTAGAGAGCGGCGAAGCGCCAAAAACAGGTAGCTTTAGAATTGGTGGCATGGTCGAAGTTGGCACTTTAAAGCGCTTGCCAGATGGTTTGCATGTGCAATTTAAAGTGACCGATACCGCGAAGTCAATGTTAGTCCAGTACAAAGGCATTTTGCCAGATTTGTTTAAAGAGGGTAAAGGCGTGGTTGCGCAAGGTGAGCTTAATCAAAATGGTTTGTTTGAGGCCGATCAAGTCTTAGCCAAACATGATGAAAACTATATGCCGCCAGAAGCCGCCGCAGCGATTGCTGCCGCCAAGGCTAACCAAACAGTGATTAAAGCATCGGAGATGAAAAAGTGATTCCAGAAATTGGTCAGTTTTCGCTCATTCTTGCGTTTTGCTTTGCTATTGTTCAAGGCGTCTTTCCAATATACGGCGCGTGGAAAAATCAACCCAAGTTAATGAATTTAGCGGTGCCTGCTGCGCGCGCGCAGTTTTTATTTATCGCAATTGCTTTTATTTGTTTAGATTATTCGTTTTATAGGGATGACTTTTCGGTGCTGTATGTCGCCTCTACTTCTAATTCTCAATTGCCATTAATGTATAAATTAGCTGCCATATGGGGTGGGCATGAAGGTTCTATGCTGCTATGGGTGACAATATTGGCGGTGTGGACGATGGCAGTGACCATGTTCGTGAAAGATTTGCCAGAAAGCTTTAGAATCAGGCTCATTGCCGTCATGGGCTTGGTGAGTATTGGTTTCTTGGCTTTCGTTATATTTACCTCAAACCCGTTCGAGCGCCTCATTCCAGCCGCGCTAGATGGTCGCGATTTGAACCCACTACTGCAAGACCCTGGCATGGTGTTTCATCCGCCAGTGCTTTACATGGGCTATGTTGGCTTTTCAGTGGCTTTTGCGTTTGCCATAGCCGCCTTATTAGATGGCCGATTAGACAATGCTTGGGCACGCTGGACGAGGCCTTGGACTACAGCTGCATGGGTTTTTCTTACTTTGGGCATCGCATTCGGCAGTAAATGGGCTTATTACGAGCTTGGCTGGGGTGGTTGGTGGTTTTGGGATGCGGTTGAAAACGCTTCATTTATGCCTTGGCTGGTCGGCACGGCGCTTATTCACTCGCTGGCGGTCACCGAAAAGCGCGATGCTTTCAAAGTGTGGACAGTTTTGCTTTCCATCTGCGCGTTCTCACTAAGTCTGCTAGGTACTTTCTTAGTGCGTTCTGGCGTGCTCACTTCGGTGCATGCGTTTGCAACTGACCCAGGTCGTGGTTTGTTTATTCTCATTTATCTAGTCGTGGTGATTGGCGGCGCTTTACTGTTGTTTGCTTTTAGGGCGCCAAATGTTGGGCTGGGTGAAAAGTTTGACGTAGTTTCACGCGAATCGATGTTGTTGTCCAATAACGTGGTGTTGGTTGCGGCAGCTGGTTCAGTGCTGCTAGGTACTATGTATCCCTTATTAATAGATGCATTGGGCGCAGGTAAAATCTCAGTCGGTCCGCCGTATTTTGATGCGGTATTTGTCGCCATTATGGCGCCAGGCTTATTTTTAATGGGCTTGGGGCCGCTGGCAAAATGGAAAAAAGCTAGTTTGCCAGAAATTGGCACGCGCTTAAAATTAGCCGCATTGATTAGTGTGGTCTCGGCACTGTTAGTGCCATTTTCCATGGGAAAAATTACTTTAATGACGGCTGTTGGTGTGTTTCTGGGTGTTTGGGTAGTAAGCACCACCTTGATCTTGTTAATAAATAGAATCAAATTAAGGCAGCAAACTAGCCCCAATTTAATACAAAATCTAAAAGGCATTCCACTGGCTTTCTACGGCATGTTACTAGCCCACTTTGGTATAGGCATATTTATTCTA
>JANLWF010000205.1:0-3150 GCA_031364385.1 Methylotenera sp. | reverse complement strand
CTGAATACATGGCCTGGGCAAGCTGCATCTAACATGCCATAACCAATGTAGCCTGCGTGCAGCGGCTCATGCCCAGAGCCACCGCCAGAGATAATAGCGACTTTGTTTTGCGCTTTGATTTTGCGTGTTAAAAAGTTTGGGCCTAAGTGTAAGCTGACTAAATCGCTATGCGCAGCGGCAAAACCCGAAAGGCTTTCGACTAATAAGTTATCAATTTTGTTGATAAATTTTTTCATAATATTTGCACTTTCTTGTACGCGCTCGCAGACGATTAAACTGGCTCGAACAGTTCTGGCATCGCCACGCCATAACCTTGCGCGTAATCCACACCAATCTCTTTAAGCACTTGAATAACATCTTGATTTTCAGCAAATTCGGCGATGGTATGTAAGCCCATGACATGGCCTACATTATTAATTGAATCGACCATGGCTCGATCAATTTTGTTATTAACAATACCTTTAACAAACATGCCATCAATTTTAAGAAAATCGACTTCAAAGTTTTTTAAGTAGGCAAAGGAGGACAAGCCACTACCAAAATCATCTAGTGAGAAGCGACAGCCAATTTTACGCAAAGCTTGCATGAATTGGCGCGCCTTATCTAGGTTAGTAATTACCGCGGTCTCGGTAATTTCAAAGCAAAGTCGTTTGGTATCAACCCTGTGTTGTTTGATTTGCGTGATGACGTAATCTAAAAAATCATCTTGCGACAGACTTTGGCCAGATAAATTAATCGCACACACCGTATTGAAATGGGCGCCTTTGCGCGCAATAGCCGCCAGCGCCTCAGCCACCACCCAGCGATCAATTAGTGGCATCAGACGATAGCGCTCGGCAGCGGGTAAAAAGCTGCCAGGCGGATACAGGGTGCCTTCTTCGCTGCGCATACGAATCAGCAGTTCGCAATGTTCTTCAACATTTGCTTGTAGGCTTTTAAGTGGTTGCATGTAGAGCACAAATTGATTTTGCTCAAGCGCCGCGTGAATGCGCGACACCCATTGCAGCTGGTTGTTATGATTTTTAAGTTGCATGTCATCTGACCGATAAACATGAATGCGGTTGCCGCCATCACCCTTGGCCGCATAGCAAGCAGAATCTACCCTGCTAATTAAATCGCTTAAAGTGTAGTTGTGGTTAGGTGAAATTTCAATTAAGCCAATACTCGCGCCCACCTTAAACACTTTGCTATCATAGGTAAAGCGATAATCTTGCACTGTTTGTAGCAAACCGTTGACGATTTCCTGCGCTTTATCTAAGCTACAACCCATCAGCAATAGTGCAAACTCATCACCCCCTAAGCGCGCAAGCGTATCAGAGCTACGCAATTTAGCTTTTATATTAGTAGCCAGCTCCTTAAGTAGTACGTCGCCTGCCATGTGACCGCAGGTATCATTCACTATTTTAAATTGATCTAAATCAAGATAAGCTAAGCTATGCACGTGGTCGCCTGAAGCAGCTTCGTTGATGGCGGCTTGCGCTTTGCGGTCAAACTCATAGCGGTTAATCAGGCCAGTCAGCTCATCAAAGCGCGCTTGATAAGAAAGTTGGCTAGACATCGCGCGCAGCGTAGTGACGTCGTGTAATACGGTTACTGTGCCAAACAGCATCCCGCTAGAATCATACAATGATGATGCTGATTTACTAATGACAAACGCTTGTCCATCGCTGCGCGTAAGTATCGCTTCGATCAAGCGGCTGGATGAGTCTGTCAGCCAAGCACTATCTATCACAGTGGTTTTATCTTCCGCCATCAAATGAAACAGCGACTGCAAGGATTTTCCGCTGGCGTAAGCTGAATCAACACCCGTTAGCCGTTCTGCGGCGGTATTCATGTACAGCACTAAGCCGTTGATATTGCTGGTAATCACCGCATCGGCAATACTGGTAAGCGTCACTTGAGCGCGTTCTTTTTCAAATTGCAGTGCATGCTGCGTTTCATCAAGTCGTTGTAGCATGCCATTAATTCCATGCGCTAAGCTAGACATTTCATCATTGCCGCTAAAGGCTTTTACGCGGTTAGAGGTGTCAGCAGATTGACCAATACGTTTTACGCTATCATTTAAATTAGCCAGTCGCGTTATCACCAGTTTATTAAGCAACCAACTGAAAGCCGCTAGCAGTAAGGCCGCCAATACAGCAGCCCAATATAAAAACTTAAGGCTAGATTTGCCTTGTTCAAAAATTTTGCGATCACTTACCGTGCTTAATACCACTTGAACATCGTCGCCAATAGCATTGATTAAAGCAAAGCCCGCAACTTGGCGGTCGTCTAAAGGAATCACTGCTGTCCGCTCCTTGCCTAAACTGCTTGATATACTGGCAATTTCATCTTTGCGCATGTCCACAACAGAGAGCTTGGCGCCTAGAATGGTTTCAATATGCTGGATTAACCCTTGATCTAGTAGTCGCACCATAATCAGCGTGCCGCGACGTGGGCCTTTTTCATTGCTGTCTAATATGTCGAATGCAGAAACGATGCAGATGCCATCAGGCGTCCAAAACAAGCCAGACTGATTGGATTTAGCGGGGTCAATGAGTATGCCGCCTTTTCTTACTGCTTGCGCAAGTATATCTGGAATATGCCAAGATTTTTCATTGATATAGTCAAGGCCTCTTTGAAAGATGACTTTTCCTTCAGCGCTGACGATAAAAATAGCATTTACTTTAACGTTAGAAAAAGTCGCATCACTAAAGCTAGACTTGATAAACGCGGGATTTCGGTTGTGCGTGTATTCATAGAGATCATCCCAATGTGCGTTATCTTTAACAGATACGCTAAGTTGCTCATATTGTTCATTAAGTAAACTAGTGGCACTACTAATTTGAATCAGCGTTTTATCTTTTTCTAGCTTGGCATAGCCCTCTAACAGCACAGTGCGTGCTACAAAAAATATCAAGCCAAACAGCAATATCAAGCCAAGCGCCAATGCCAACAGCATTTTTGCACGCAATCCATTTAAGTAATTACTCATTAATTGACTTGCCCTTTAGTAACAAGTCACACACCGCATGCACCATCACTTGGCAGCTTTTGGCGCCTGGATCTAAATGCCCAATCGCGCGCTCACCCAAGCCCGCCGCACGGCCTTTGCTGGCCACTAAGTTACGCGTGTATTCCAGGCCTTTATCAGCAGCATTTTTAACTTCT
>JANLWF010000376.1:0-6615 GCA_031364385.1 Methylotenera sp. | reverse complement strand
CTCAATTTTAGCCACAATGCTGGCTGTACCGCCCGCTTTTTTCACTAAATTTTTTGCAGCTAAAACATCATTTTCATCTCTAGGAAAAGAAATTGCGATGTAGTCTGCCTCCAGCGCCACCGCCGTTTTAATATCTTCGTGATCTTTTGCAGTCAACGCCTGTGCAGCCAGCCCGCCGCCTTGCAAATTGATGCCTTTATTGTTAGACAACTCGCCGCCTATAACGATTACACAGTGAATTTTATTGCCATGCACGGAATTTACCGCCATGGTGATGCGGCCATCATCTAACAACAGTAAGTTGCCAGTGGCCACTTCTTGCGGCAAATCCTTATAATCCAAGCCTACCTGCTCTTGGTTGCCCAAGGCGCAATCAGAATTCAACACAAATAAATCACCTGTTTTTAGCGTGATTTTACCTAATTCAAATTGACCAATGCGTATTTTTGGGCCTTGTAAATCACATAACACGCCAATGGGTCGATTAAGTTTGGTGGCGATGCTACGCACAATTTCAGCACGCTTTATATGATCTGCCGCGCTGCCATGCGAAAAATTAAGTCGCACCACATTGACACCAGCAGTAATTAAACGTGCTATCAGCTCTTCGCTGCTTGAGGCAGGGCCTAAGGTTGCTACAATTTTTGTTTTACGTAAAGTCATTAGTTTTTCTGGTAAATAGAGTTAAAGTGCTTAGTGATTAAATGAGGTATTTGTCGAGTGATCAATCTAAATATTCACTTAATTTTTTTATTTCTATTTAATGTTTACATGCGCTGACTAGCTGCACGCATTTCTAAAATCTCAACTGCGGGTAAGGTTTTACCTTCTAAAAACTCTAAAAAGGCACCACCAGCAGTTGAAATATAGTCAATCTTATCGTAAATGTTGTATTTTTGAATCGCCGCGATGGTGTCGCCACCGCCCGCAAGGGTAAAGGCTTTGCTGTTAGCAATAGCGTGAGCGATAGTTTTGGTGCCTTCACCAAACTGGTCAAACTCAAACACGCCAACGGGACCGTTCCACACCACTGTGCCTGCGTTTTTGATAATTTCTGCCAGCTCGAGCGCGGACTTTTCGCCGATGTCAAAAATCATATCGCTCTCAACTACTTCGCTTGCCGTTTTGGTAACAGCGGGTTCGTTTGCATCAAATTTTTTGCCACATACTACATCCACCGCAATGGGCACAGCCGCACCACGTGCGGCCATTTTATTCATTAGCGCTTTTGCAACAGGTACTAAGTCTGCTTCGTAGAGCGATTTACCAACCTCAAAACCTGCAGCTTTTAAAAAGGTATTGGCGATGCCGCCGCCTACTACTAATTGATCAACTTTATCAGCCAAACTTTCTAACACGCTCAATTTGGTAGAGACTTTGCTGCCACCTACAATCGCCACCATTGGGCGTTTTGGGTTAAGTAGCGCTTTTGTTAATGCATCCAATTCTTCTGCCAGCAATAAGCCTGCACAAGCCACTGGTGCGAATTTGGCGATGCCGTGCGTACTCGCTTCGGCGCGATGAGCAGTGCCAAAAGCATCCATTACAAATACATCGCACAAGGCCGCATATTTTTTAGCTAGAGCATCATCATTTTTCTTCTCGCCGACGTTAAAACGACAATTTTCTAACAATATCAGTTCGCCATTTTGTATGCTTAAACTGCCTGTGGACGCTTCAGCACTTAGCCAATTTTTAACTAAACGCACTGTTTTTCCGAGTTTTTTAGACATCACATCCGCAACAGGCTGTAGCGAATTTTCTTCAGAATAAACACCTTCTTCTGGACGGCCCAAGTGAGAAGTGACCATCACTTTTGCACCCTGTTTAAGTGCGTATTCAATGGTCGCCATGCTGGCGGTGATGCGCGCGTCGGAAGTGACTTTGCCATTTGCAACTGGCACGTTAAGGTCAGAGCGAATAAACACGCGCTTGCCAGCCAAATCTAGATCGGTGATTTTAATAAACTTCATACTAAAAATTCCTAAATTGTTAAAACCTTAATAGCCACAGATAAAAACTGATTTTTCCAATTTTTTATCATTATTTCCTACAATTAAACACTATTTACAGCTGCACCGAGAGCCATGCATGGATAATATTATCAATATTTACTTATGGCAAAATTATCACTTAGCGACATGCTGTACTAAACGTAACAGGTTGCAAGTATAGCCGTATTCGTTATCGTACCAACCAATCACTTTTACAAAAGTACTGTCTAGCATGATGCCTGCACCTGCATCAAACACGCTTGCGGCTGGGTCACCACGAAAATCGGTTGAAACGACTTTTTCATCCGTATAAGTCAGCACCCCTTTTAGTTCACCTGCAGAGGCTGCTTTCATAGCCGCGCAGACTTGTTCATAGGTCGCTTCTTTGTTCAGCTCTACGGTTAAATCTACCACAGAAACATCGGCACTTGGTACGCGCAGTGCCATGCCTGTGATTTTTTTGTTGAGCGTTGGAATAACCTTACCCACCGCTTTAGCTGCGCCAGTGCTAGATGGTATGATATTCTCAAATACGCTTCTACCGCCGCGCCAATCTTTCTTAGACGTACCATCTACTGTCAATTGTGAGGCAGTTGCGGCATGCACGGTGGTCATTAAGCCGCGTTTAATACCAAAGCTGTCATGTAGCACTTTGGCTAATGGCGCTAAAGCATTTGTGGTGCAAGACGCGGCCGACACGATAGCCTCACCTTTGTAGTCGTGATGATTAACACCGTACACAAACATGGGCGTATTGTCTTTGCCAGGAGCCGATTGCACCACTTTTTTTGCGCCACCATCAATATGTGGCTGACAGCTGTCGATAGTTAAAAACGCGCCAGTCGATTCAACTATAATATCCGTGCCGCTAACAGCCCAATCAATATGGGTCGGGGATCGCTCAGCAGTTAGGTGGATTTTTTGTCCATTCACCATTAGTTGGCCATTGCTGATTTCCAACTTAGCCTTAAAACGTCCATGCACAGAATCATATTTGAGCATATACAACATATAATCAATATCGTATGAGCTATTAATTGCCACAACTTGAATATCGCTGAACTCAGCCTCTTGCGCTACCGCGCGCAGCACCATGCGCCCAATACGCCCAAAACCATTAATTCCAATTCGAATTGCCATGCTGTATCCTTTAAACAACCAAGACTAGAGTTTATCAAATAAAAAGAGCCTCTTGCGAGGCTCCTTAATTAATACTTACATTCCATTACAAAACCGATTTAGCAACGGCAACTAAATTTTCTACCGTAAAGCCAAAGTGTTTATATAACGCACCGCCTGGAGCAGATTCGCCAAAGGTATTAATGCCGACGACTGCGCCTTCTAAGCCCACATATTTGCGCCAGAAATCAGTCACACCAGCCTCAATCGCCACACGTTTGCTGCCTTTGGTTAAAACGCTGTCTTTGTAAGCTTGATCTTGGCGATCAAACACGTTGGTGCTAGGCATGGAAACCACTCGGGTTTTCACGCCAGCTGCGTTTAATTCTGCTGCTGCTTTTACTGCAATTTCCAGCTCTGAACCAGTGCCTATTAACGTAATTTGAGCATCGGCAACCTCAGATAACACATATGCACCACGACGCATACCCGCAAAATCTTTCGCATCGTGTTTTAAACCAGATACGTTTTGACGGCTTAATACCAAGCTTGCTGGGCCATCTTTTTTCTCAACTGCGGCAACCCAAGCCACGGCTGTTTCGGTCGCACTACCTGGACGCCATACATCCATACCAGGAATGTAACGCAAACCAGAAGTGGTTTCGATGGGTTGATGGGTAGGACCATCTTCACCTTGACCAATAGAATCATGTGTAAGCACATAAATCACGCGTTGATGCATAAGCGCCGACATACGCATACCGTTACGCATGTAATCTGAGAACTGATGGAAAGTGCCGCCGAACGGCAATAAGCCGCCGTGAAGCGCCATGCCATTCATAATCGCCGCCATGCCAAATTCGCGTACACCGTATGAAATATAGTTACCCGGTTTCTTAGCATCCACATGCACAAAGCTAGGGCATGACGTTAAGTTAGAACCTGTTAAATCAGCAGAACCACCTAAAAACTCTGGTAAAACTATTGCTAAAGCAGTAATTGCGTTTTGTGAGGCTTTACGTGTTGAAATGCCTTCTGCTTTATCGTTTACTGTTGTAATAAATGCATCCGTAGCCGCTTGCCAATGCTCTGGCAAATCACCTGCTGTACGGCGTAGAAATTCTGCTGCTTCAGCTGGAAAAGCTGCTTCATAAGCTGCAAATTTCGTGTTCCATGCGGCTTCTGCCGCTGCGCCTTTGGCTTTTGCATCCCAACCTGCGTATACGTCAGCAGGAATTTCAAACGGTGCGTGATTCCAACCAATCGCAGCGCGGGTTACTGCAACTTCAGCGTCACCTAATGCAGAACCATGGCAATCATGAGAGCCCGCTTTATTTGGCGAACCTTTACCAATAATAGTTTTGCAGCAAATTAATGATGGCTTATCAGTTACTTTTTTCGCTGCATCAATCGCTTTTCCAATCGCCGCTACATCATGACCATCCACCGCTTGCACGTGCCAACCGTATGATTCAAAGCGTTTTGCCGTATCGTCTGTGTACCAAGCTTCAATATGACCGTCGATAGAAATGCCGTTGTCATCCCAAAACGCGGTTAATTTACCCAAGCCCCAAGTACCAGCCAGCGCGCAAGCTTCGTGCGAAACGCCTTCCATCATGCAGCCATCGCCTAAAAATACATAAGTGTCGTGGTCTACAATGTCGTGACCTGGCTTGTTAAATTGGTCAGCCATTAATTTTTCTGCCATGGCAAAACCCACACCGTTAGCAATACCTTGGCCTAATGGGCCAGTGGTTGTTTCAACGCCAGGCGCATAGCCATATTCTGGGTGACCAGCACATTTTGAATGCAATTGACGGAAAGTTTGTAACTCACTCATTGGCAACGCATAGCCAGTGAGGTGCAATAATGAATAAATTAACATAGAGCCGTGACCATTAGAAAGCACAAAACGGTCGCGATTAGCCCACTTAGGATTATTCGGGTTATGGCTTAAATGGTGGTTCCATAATTCTTCTGCAATCTCCGCCATACCCATAGGTGCGCCAGGGTGGCCAGAATTTGCTTTTTGTACTGCATCCATTGCCAGCGCACGGATGGCGTTGGCTAAATCATTACGCGTTGCCATGTTGTTCTCCCAAATGATAAAAACTGAATAATAAAAACGTTGTGGTTGTCACAATTTTTAGTCTTATATAAAGTCGTATAGAACCGTGATTGAATCCTTAAAAAGCCAGCAATTAAACCGCTTTTCAGTAATTGTTAAATTATTACTTAGATAGGCTTTTTCAGCAAGGGTTTATGACTACAATTGAATACTTAAACGCTGAACAAGACGCTTAAAATGAATACGAAAATTGCACTGGTAACTGGCGGCCGCCTCGGGTTGGGTAAAAATACAGCATTAGCCAAAAAAGGCGTTGATGTCATCATCACTTACCACAGCAAAAAGACGGAGGCGAATGAAGTCGTTGCAAAATTGAAAAATACGGGCAAAAAGCTGTTGCGTTACAATTAAATGTTGCTAATAGCCAATCATTCGCTGATTTCGCAGCGCAAATAATAACCGCGTTAAAACAAAAATGGAACAGTGACCCTTTTGATTTTTTGGTTAACAACGCGGGCTCTGGCGTGAATACCAGCTTTATGGAAACGACTGATGAACAATTCGACCAAATGGTAAATATCCATTTAAAAGCCATGTTTTTCCTCACACAAAAACTGTTACCGCTCATGACCGATGGCGGCCACATTGTGAATGTATCCAGCGAGCTCACGCGCTATGCCATTCCAGGCTTCACAGCTTATGCCACCATGAAAGGCGGGGTAGAAACATTAACCAAATATTTGGCAAACGAACTTGGCGCGCGCAAAATTACCGTGAATGTGGTTGCCCCAGGCGCGATAGAAACAGATTTCGGCGGCGGCGCAGTGCGCGATAACGCACAAATAAACAGCTTTATTGCCAGCCAAACTGCATTAGGGCGTGTGGGTTTGCCCGATGATATTGGCGGCGTAATCGCATCGCTGCTTTCAGAGGATAACCGCTGGGTAAATGCACAACGCATTGAAGCTTCAGGTGGGATGTATATTTAATAAAAAGTAGAAATAGATGCTTTGCAAGCCTTATAAATAATAGATTGCAGAGCATCTACTGTTTTTATTACTGCCCCAACATCGCCTTTTTCAATGCTTCATCCACTGGTTTTTCACCCAGCCAAACGCGCAGCAAGGCTTGGTTAAACGCCGCACCTTCTACTGTGCCAAGCGCTGTGCCATTTAAGCTGACGATTGTATTGGCTGAAGTATAATCCAGCACAATCACGTCGCCTTCTTTTACCGCTTTAGCCGATGTCATTAATTGCTTAAACGCTTTGAATTGTGGCCCTATCGCTGTCATCTCAGCCGCGTTATTATTGGCCTCGAAGCCTTCTTCTATCGCGTGCAAAAGCTTTTCTGCGCTTAAATCGCGTAAAAAATGCATGCTCACGCGCTTGTTGCCTGTTTCGCTAATCACCGCGTTGGCATCGGTTTGCTTTTG
>JANLWF010000172.1:0-4112 GCA_031364385.1 Methylotenera sp. | reverse complement strand
ACCCAAATCAGCTTTCTGGTGGCATGCAGCAACGCGTGGCCATTGCCAGAGCGCTTATGCCACGCCCACAAATATTACTCATGGACGAGCCATTTGGCGCACTGGATGCACAAACCCGCGAAGTGATGCACGACTTAATTTTGCATGTATCTAAGCTTGAAAAAACCACCATTGTGTTTGTCACGCATGATGTAGAAGAGGCGATTTACTTAGGGCAGCGCGTTGTCGTGATGGCGCCGCGCCCAGGCCGTATTGACAGTATTTACAAGGTAGATTTGCCTGCGAAGCGTGACCAAGACATGAAATTATCACCCAGATTTTTACAGCATAAAAAAGAGATTTTAACGCGCATTCGCGAAACTGCGGGTATGCACACAGATTATGAATTGCTAGAACGCATGACTCGGCAGGCAGAGGTTCTGTAATTTAAGTTGTTTCAAAAGTAATAAGTAGTTTTGTCTAGTAACAATAATTCTTTAACTTTAGCAGTATCACTTAATTTAGGAGATTGAAAATGGAAATAAAGAAACTAATTTTAGCAGCCGCATTGGTAAGCGCATCGTTCTCTGCATCGGCCGCAACCCCGATGAAGCTTGCACTGACTACTTGGATTGGCTATTCACCATTTTATGTGGCAGAAGGCATGGATCTGTATAAAAAACATGATCTAAAAGTCACTCTGCAAACCTTTTCTGACCCTGCTATGCTACCAAGCGCCGTTGCCAGCAAAGCTGCAGATGGCTCTATGATGACTTACGACCAGCTGATTGGCGCGGTGGCGCAAGGTCAAAAGCTTAAAGTGGTCATGCCGATTGATTACTCTAATGGTGGTGATGCTGTATTGGCTGATAAAACCATTAATAAAATGACTGATTTAAAAGGTAAAAAAGTGGCTTATGCCCCTTTGTCACCTTCTGACTTTTTAATTTCTTATGCGCTTAAAATCAATGGAATGAGCACAAAAGATATTAGCCCTGTCAACATGGCACCTGAAGCCATTCCTTCTGCAATGGCGTCTAAAGCGGTGCCAGCAGGCGTTACGTATGAGCCAAATGTATCGCAAATTTTGGCAATGGACGGTGGCGCTAAGTTTCATGTGATTTATTCATCCAAAGAAGCGCCTGGCTTAATTGCAGATGTATTGGTGTTTGACGAGGCTTATATTAAAAAGAACCGCAAGCCAATTGCAGCTTTGGTGCAGGCTTATTTAGAAGGCCTTGCTTACATGAATTCTAACCCGAAACAAGCTTCCGAAATCATCGGCAAAGCCATTGGCGTGTCGGGTAAAGAGGTGTTAGAGCAACTGAAAGGCGTGTATAACATCCCGCAAAAAGAGATGTTGCTGCCATTTAAAACAGGCAAAGATACTAAATCTTATTTTGTGAGTGGCGAAGTCATAAACGAAATTTTAATCAATAGTAAGCAAATCAAAACACCTGTGGTCATTAAGACCACAATGGATGACAACTTTGTTAAAGCCTTGGCTAAATAGACATGCTGATACAGCATAGCGCGCTCATTGTGATCGATATGCAGCGAGATTTTTTAGACATAAGCGGCTATGCAGCAAATGCTGGGCTTGATGTGAGCGCATTGCGCAAGCCTATTCCTTACATTCACAAGCTGTTAGATTTTGCACGTAGCAATAATATGTTAGTGATACACACGCGGGAAGGCCATCGACCCGATATGCGCGATTGCCCACCAACCAAGCTGGCACGCAGTCGCAAGGCAGGGGCAGAAATTGGTAGTACAGGGCCGCTAGGGCGCTTGTTGATTAGGGGTGAATATGGTCACGATATTATTGACGAGCTAAAGCCAGTCGTGGGTGAGCCGATAGTAGATAAGCCTGGTTACGGCGCATTTCATCAGACCGATTTAGCGCATATTTTAGATGCACACGATATTAAACGCTTATTGATTTGCGGTGTGACCACAGAAGTGTGTGTGCACTCTACTTTGCGCGAAGCTGTTGATAGAGGTTATGACTGCATATTGGTATCGGATGCTTGCGGATCGGCATACCCAGATTTGCACGATGCAGCAGTGCAGATGGTAGCCGTTGAAGGCGGTATTTTTGGCCAAGTCTGCGACACGCAGACGGTGATAAACGAATTAGGAAAGCAGCGATGAGTATTGAAAAAAACATGTTGTGGGAAGATATTATTCCAGGTGGCAATCATTGGTCTGGCTTGATGCGGCGCGGCACTGCATTACGCCTAACAGATTTAGGCGGTGGTGCCAATTGTTCTGCATTGTTTTATAACGCAGAAGATAAGTTAGAACGCTACAACTTATCTGACACTTTAAAAGCGCAGCATACAGCTTTTTTAACCGCAGGCAATGTATGTTACAGCGACATGGGGCGGGTGCTGGCTTCGATTATTGGTGACAATGTAGGCTGGCACGATACCATTTGCGGTGTGAGCGATGCAAATATGGTGACAGCGCAGTATGGCGCAAGCAGCTACCAAACACATCGTAATGATATGTACCGTAATGGCAAAGACGGTTTATTAATCGAGCTAGCTAAGTATGGTTTAGGCAAACGTGATTTAACGGCAAGCGTTAATTTTTTTAGCAAGGTGACACCCGATGAAGCAGGCAACTTAAGCTTTGTCGTCAACAATAGTAAAGCTAGAAGTACGGTGGATATTCGCTTTGACATGAATGTGCTGTTAGTTTTATCGGCTGCACCGCACCCCTTAGACCCAAAAATTTCCTACCAACCAGCAAGCGTGAAGCTTTCTGCCTATCACGCAGGCGTTGTTACTCGCGACGATGTTTGCCGCAATAGCTGCCTACAAAATGGTCGTGGTTTTGTGAATACAGAAAGATACTATTTATGATAGTTGAGAGCACGCTAAGCCCAAGCAATGCCCTACTAGACCAAATCTGCAATGCGGGCGACCCGTGGATGGCAGAAGTTAAAAAAGGCCAAATTTTTCGCATATTAGATTTGGAAGGTAACCAGGCGGTAGATACCTTATTTTATAGCGCTGATAACCCAGAAGAACGCTATAGCGCGGTGGATACGATTGCACGGCAACGTCAACTTTACTTAACGACAGGCTCTGTACTGTATTCTAGTGAGGGCAATGCGATGTTGACCATCGTAGCCGACACTTGTGGTCGCCACGATACGCTAGGCGGTGCATGCTCGGCTGAAAGCAACACCACGCGCTATGATTTGGCCAAACGCCCCATGCACAGCTGTCGCGATAGTTTCATGCATGCGCTTAATACATGTAAGTGCGCAAGTCACCTGAGCAAACGCGACATCACAGGCAATATCAATTTTTTTATGAACGTACCAGTCACGGCGGATGGCGCATTAGTCTTTGCTGATGGCATTTCAGGGCCTGAAAAATATGTAGAAATGCGTGCAGAGATGGATGTCATCGTATTGATATCAAACTGCCCTCAACTAAATAACCCGTGTAACGGCTACAACCCAACGCCAGTGCGCTTGCTGGTTTGGAATAGTAATTAAAGTATTCATTAAATTTTTAATCAAAACTTGGCGTTAGGACGGCCTAACGTTTGCAATAAAAGCGAGTCGACTCGCGCAAGAGGTTGTTTATGTTTACTAAAGTGTTAATCGCTAACCGCGGTGAAATCGCCTGCCGCATTATTCGCACACTCAAAAATATGGGTATTCAATCGGTTGCGATTTATTCTGAAGCTGATACTGGCGCACGCCATGTGCTAGACGCTGACGAAGCGGTTTGTGTCGGTACAGCGCCTGCAGCCGAGAGTTATTTGAACGTGCAAAAAATACTGCAAGTGGCTGCCGATACTGGCGCACAAGCCATTCACCCTGGTTATGGATTTTTGTCAGAAAACGCCAGTTTTGCCGAGGCTTGTGAGGCTGCAGGCATTGTATTTATTGGCCCAACCGCTAGCCAAATGCGTAATTTTGGCCTAAAACATACGGCGCGAGATTTAGCCCAGAAAAATGGCGTACCTTTGCTACCAGGCACGGGTTTGTTGAAAGACGTAGCCGAAGCAAAATTACAAGCTGAAAAAATTGGCTACCCTGTCATGCTAAAAAGTACTGCAGGTGGCGGTGGTATTGGCATGCAACTGATTTGGGTAGAGAGCGAATTAGC
>JANLWF010000159.1:0-2726 GCA_031364385.1 Methylotenera sp. | reverse complement strand
GAACCCCCTGCTGCCATGCCGAGCAACGCAATCACGGCGGGTGTTTTCGGCGAGGACTGTTGGAGTGCTGAAAGCACGTGTTCCGCAGCCGCCCGACTTGATGAGTCGCGCAGGGAAGCCGAAGGCCTTGGCAGGGGGTGTCGTTTTCTTTGATTACTTTCTTTTGGACACCCAAAAGAAAGTAATTAGGTGTCGGGCTACCCCCGACTACAATCTTTGAATGACTGGATTCTTCGCTACACTCAGAATGACAATGCAAAAATGGATGCCCTGCAAGCCAATATCCTTGCGGGTGCTAGGCATTGTATTTTGATGCTAATTAGCAGGAAAGGTGACTAAAAACAGGGTGCCCGTGCCCTCGCCCTCACTCACAATAGATGTTGTGGCTTTGTGCCGCTCGGCGATTTCTTGCACAATGGTGAGCCCTAAGCCACAGCCTTCTTGTTGCGTGCCAAGCACGCGATAAAAACGCTCGAACACGAGTGTTTGATTTTCAGCCGAAATGCCAATACCGTTATCTTGTACATAAAATATTGATTTTGAATCCTCGCTTTTAATGCCGACAGTAATATGGCCGCCTTCGGGCGTATAGCGAATTGAATTATCGATTAAATTGTTCATCAACTCGCGCAAAAGCACAGTGTTGCCTGGTATTAAAACGGTTTGGTCATGGTCAGAAAACCCCAAATCGATGTTTTTTTGTCGTGCTGTGCTCACCCAATCGCTAGCGACTTGTTGGGCTAATTGCCCCAAATTGACAGCTTCAAATGTTACAAATGTAGCGCCATCTGGCTCAACTTTGGTGAGACTCAATAATTGATTGACCAAATGCGCTAAATTACTGCTTGCTTGATTAATTTGGCCAAGTGCATGGGTGATTTTAGCGGGCTGCTTTTCGCGCAAAGCGAGCTCTGCTTGAGTTTTAAGGCCAGCCAATGGTGTTCTTAGCTGGTGTGCGGCATCACTAATAAAACGTTGTTGTTTTGTCATGGCGTTACTGACGCGCACTATTAAATCATTAAACGCAATTAACAAAGGCTGCAATTCACTGGGTAATTTTCTATGGTTTACAGGGCTTAAATCATTAATGTTGCGCTGAGCGAGTTCAGTTTTTAATTTGTCCAAAGGTAACAGGCTACGCTTGATGCCAAAAAACAATAAGGCGCCTACTAATATCACGATGAATACTTGTGGTAGCAGCATGCTTAATAAAATTTCTTCAGCCATCAAGGTACGCTTTTTAAGCGTTTCACCCACCAATACATAGACATTATTCTTACCTGTATTAGGCGCAAACCCTGCTATAGCTGGCAAGGCGTAAACGACTACGCGTAACTTTTCCTTATTGAGCGTTGTATCGTAGTAAAGAAATTTATCGTCTTTAGGATAAACTTTAGGTAGCGGCAAATCGGTATGTGTCGCTATAAGATCGCCAGTTGGTCCAACGATACGGAAATAGACGTCGTCATCTTCATCGAACTCAAGTAAATCTTTAGCCACTTGTGGCAAGGTGACCTGCAGACCCAATTCTTCTAGGCTGACTTGATCAGCCAATGCCAGCGCGGTGCGATACAAGGTTTTGTCGTAAGTGAGGTTAATAAAATGATGGGTTAAAAAGTAGCCCGCCACAGCTGAAATCACAATAAATGGCAGCAGTAAAATCAACAACCAACTAAAAAGTTGGTACTTTAGTGAAGCTGGATGTAGCAATTGTTTAAAGCTAAACAACTGGTTTCGCTTCAAGCATATAGCCCAAACCACGAAAGGTGCTGATGTTGATATCGCTATGATTCAATTTTTTGCGCAAACGATGCAAATAGACTTCAAGTGCGTTGTCGCTAATGTCTTCATCAAAATTGCATAACTTTTCTAACATTTGCTCTTTATTCACTACTTTTCCAGCTTTCAGCATTAAAATTTCTAACACAGCCAATTCGCGGGCGGATAAGTTAAGGCTGGCATTGTTATAAGTAGCCGCATGATTTACTGTATCTAGTTGCAACTTTCCAACCGCAATAACCGCACTACCACCCACTTGACCGCGCCGAATCAAGGCACGCACTCTGGCTTCTAGTTCAGCCAAATTAAAAGGTTTACTTAAATAATCATCTGCACCTAAATCTAAGCCTTTTACCCGATTCTCTAGCGCATCATTCGCTGTCAGAATCAATACAGGTATTTTGCTACCGCGCGCGCGCAGGCGTTTTATCACTTCAAAGCCACTTAACTTAGGCAAGCCCAAATCTAATAACACTAAATCAAATGTTTGATAAGCCAAAATCTCATCTGCATCCGTGCCGCTATGCACCAAATCAACCGCATAGCCTGATTGTATCAATGAATTTTTAAGTCCATCCGCTAATACTAAATCATCTTCTACTATAAATATTCGCATAATCAATTAATGTGGAGTTGTAAGCTTGCAGTAAGTTTTACTGCGTATATTTGTTTTCACGGACAGCAATTACCAGCTCTCCCGAGAAGTAAACTAAAGTTGTAAGCAAGTTAAACATAAATGATTTTATATGGATTAGGAGATTTAATTGAATAAATTTTTATCAGTATTAATAGCATGTTTAATCACCAGCAGTATAAGCGTAGGCGCTTTTGCTGCAGATGCCGCAAAGCCATTGGTTACGCCAACATCAGCAGTAGCAGAAAAAGCAACAGCCTCTAAGGTAGTAACTAAAAAAGATTCAAGCTTTAAAGCCTCTATGAAAAAATTA
>JANLWF010000121.1:0-6742 GCA_031364385.1 Methylotenera sp. | reverse complement strand
GAGATTTTCAGTTTATTTGGGCACGCACACCCTTTACAAAATTAACGTGGCACGCGCCACAAATAGCAGCTAGCAACGGTACGGTGCGGGCTCCAGGCTATGCCAATCTCGGCCATTTCCTTACGCTTAGGCGCAGTTTCTAGTCTTTTAAGGCGTTTATAGCCTTCCACCACACCAAAATCGTCCGCAGGCAGAATATCCATGCGCTCTAGCGTAAACATCAGCATCATTTCCACCGTCCATTGGCCGATGCCTTTTAACGTCACTAAGCGCGCAATTAGCGCTTCGTTCGACAGCGTATCTGCAATATCGCGTGGCGGCACAAGTCCACTCATTGCGCCATCGGCAATGCCTTTTAGCGTCTGAATTTTGCGGCCAGAGAACCCGCAAGCGCGCAAATCGTCAAACTCGGCAGCGATGAGGTTTTCTGGCGGAGGAAATCGACCAAAATGCTGTATGAATTTAGCTAAAATAGCATCGCCAGCTTTGGCATGCAACTGCTGATAAGCCACCGCGCGTACTAGCGCTTCATAAGGATTGCGTTCAGCCTTTGGCGTAAATCCGCAAGCACCAACCGTTGCAATTAAGTTTGCCCAATCATCATCAATGGCGCTGAGAAATTGAGTGGCTTCGGCGTAATATTGCGGATTAGACATAGGATGTCATTATAAATGGATTTATTTGAAAAAACGGATGAGCAGACTTTGCATATCGCCGAAGGTGCAATGTTGTTGCGCAGGTTTGCACTAACAAATGAAGTGCATTTATTAAATGATTTAAAGTCTATTATTGCAAAATCGCCTTTGCGCCACATGGTCACACCAGGCGGATTTACCATGTCGGTTGCCATGACTAATTGTGGCAAGTTAGGCTGGGTTTCAGATAAAAAAGGCTACAGATACGATGCACTAAACCCTAGCACTGGCGAGCCTTGGCAGGCTATGCCCATGAGCTTTATGCAGCTAGCAACACAAGCTGCGGCGGTGGCAGGCTTTGCTAATTTTGTGCCAGATGCCTGTTTAATTAATCAATATCAACCTGCCGCGCGTATGAGTTTGCATCAAGATAAAGATGAGCAAGACTTTACTCAGCCGATTGTTTCGGTTTCACTGGGCTGTGCTGCGACATTTTTGTTTGGCGGTTTAAAGCGTAGCGATAAGCCTACCAAAATTTTACTTCAGCATGGCGACGTGGTAATTTGGGGCGGCAAATCACGTTTGAATTATCACGGCATCATGCCTCTGCAAGCCAATATCCATGAGGCTTTTGGTGCATTCCGTTTTAACCTAACTTTTAGAAAAGCGGCTTAAAGCAACATTTTTAATTTGCAACAAATTTATAGCTTTAGTGCTGCTTTAATGCGTTTCAAAGATTGCGTCACAAAATTGCCATCTAGCTGATAATGTTTGTGCAGCGGCTGTATAACTTGCCAGCTCGCTTTTGTGCCTGCAGGAAAAGTCACCAAATCTCCTTTACCAAAGCTAACAGGTGCGCCGCCTGCGGGGGTAATGACGCACTCGCCTTCTAAAATATAGGCGATTTCTTGCTCTGGAAATGCCCAATCAAACGTGGAAACTTCTTTTTGCCAAGTGGGCCATTTGCTGACACCTAATGTGTCTAAGCGGGCTTGGGCAGGGTGGTTTTCTACAGTGATTTGGTTGACTAAAGTTTGGCGCATATTTTCCCTTTTTTGAAGCCGCTAGTTTAACGCAATGTTATAGATTAAGTCGCAACTACTGCTTAAATAATCAGTCTTAATGATTGAACGCATCAACTTTAGCTACAAAGTTTGTCCATATATTTTTTGACGCTCAGAGATGAGCTTGAAAGTGGAAAGGTGGACTATTATGAACACGAGAAAAATTAACAAAGTATTAGTGGGCGAGGCTTTGGTGGGCGAAGGCAAGGAGGTTGCGCATGTCGATTTGATTATGGGGCCGCGCGGTAGTGCCGTGGAAACCGCATTCTGCTTAACGTTAACCAATCAAAAGCGCGGCGATAACGCGCTAATAGCGTTGTTAGCCCCAAATCTTATGGCGAAACCGCCAACTGTCATGTACAACAAAGTGGATATTAAAAACGCGAAACAAGCGTTGCAAATGTTTGGCGCAGCGCAATGTGGTGTGGCAGCAGCGGTAGCGGATTCTGTGAAAGAAGGCGTAATTCCGATGAATGAGGCGGACGATGTGTTTATTTGCGTCGGCGTGTTTATTAGTTGGGATGCAGAAGATAATATCAAAATTCAAGATTGGAATTATGAGGCGACCAAAATGGCGATTAGACGTGCCGTTGCTGGTTTGCCAAGCGCTAAAGAGGTGATTGAGCAGGCGCTTACTGCACATCACCCACTCGCTCCACATGATTATAAACAGGAAAAAGTAAACAAACCTCGCGAAGCAGCTTAAAACTGGCATGGCGGATTGCTAACTAGGTAGTAAAATAGCGTTTTTACACCTAGTTGGCAGGCTATGCAGGTTAATTTAGCGCAAGCAATTACCTTACTCAAAAACGGCGATGTAGTCGCCATACCCACGGAGACCGTGTATGGTTTGGCGGCGGATGCGACTAATGAAGCGGCTTTGCACCAAGTGTATGCGATTAAACAACGCCCTGTCGATAACCCGCTGATTGTGCATATTGCTGATGTCAGCCAAGTGAATGATTGGGCGGCAGAATTTCCGCCTCTTGCGCAAAAGTTAGCACAAGCGTTTTGGCCAGGCCCATTTACCTTAGTTTTAAGGGCAAAAGAGTGCGTTTCAAACATTGTGCGCGGCAATCAGCCAACGGTAGCGCTTCGTGTCCCAAGCCATCCTATCGCTCTGCAGCTGCTTAAACAAAGCGGTTTGGCTTTAGCTGCGCCTTCTGCGAATAAATTTACCAATCTCAGCCCAACCACAGCGGCACACGTTACGGCTGGCTTGGGCGATGCTATAGCAGTGCTAGACGGCGGCGCGTGCAAGGTAGGCATAGAGTCTACAATTGTGAGCGTAGAAGGCGATGATTGGCAATTATTGCGACTGGGCATGCTGCCAGAAGCCAGTATTGAAGCACTTGCTGGTAGGCCTGCTTTAAAAAGTAATCTGTGTTCAACTAAAGCGCTACCTAAGGTTCCTGGTCAGCACTTGCTGCATTATTCACCCAAAACACCAGTTAAGCTGTTTCAATCCCGCGAAGAGCTCATTAATTTCGTTAAAACTGCGCAAAAAAACTGTGCCGCTTTGTTATTTGGTGCAGGCGAATGCCCGAGTTGTCACTATGTGCAATTGCCAAACCAAGCCACAGCGGCCGCAGAAGCCCTGTACGGCGCGCTACATGAGCTAGATGAGCAGCAAGTAGCGCAATTACTGGTAGAAATACCGCCGCACACTACAGAATGGGCAGCAATTAATGATAGGCTTAGTCGCGCCGCACATCGTTAATATCGAGGCGAAACGTTTTTATTTAAACAAATCACTCAATTTAGGAATAAGATCTTTCACTTGGCTAGGTATGCCACTTGCAATTATTTGACCAAGCTCGCTATTGAATCGATTCAGTGTTTCTTTGCGCAATAAATCTAGCAAGTTATTGTATTTGCCGTTAAAAAATACATTAAGCACTTGTTCAGCAAGCCAAATTGCTGTGCAACTTGTAACGTGTTGGCGGGCGAAAAAGCCGTTTGGTTTGCATTCACATCCACTCGTTTACCTTGGCTGTTTTGAATGTAGGTTGCGCCTTTTGCGCCTGCTACTGCGCGCAATCCACCTTTTAATAACTTACGAACACGTTGTAGCTAACGCAACACAATTGTTGGCGACAACAACAAACATTTTATAGCCATAAATTGGCTACCTACACTTGCTCATTCTTTAAAAAAGGCGTAGCTTAGTCATTAATCAAATTTTGTTAAAAATGGAGTGGACCATGGATAATAAATATGGTTTAGGCAGCAATAAAGTGGCGACAGAGCACCATGAAACGCACCATAAAACTGCGGTAATTCACCCTACGCATTGCAAGTTTTGTAATAGTCCCAACTTGACATTAAGCTCAAGCATGCATGATCACCGTTGCAATGATTGTGGCGAATGGCAGATCGATGTTCCGCAGGGATATTCTACTGGGCGTTCAAGCGATTACTAAGCAAGTGATTACTAAGCGAGTCATAATTAAGCACGATTATTGATTGGTCGCTGGTTTTAGGGCTTCCGTAAATTCTTCATCCAGTTCGCCATTAATGGCTTTTAGCGCAACACGCGTTTTCTCTACATCCTCAGCTTTACCAGCCCGATTAGCCATCAGCCCAAGCTCTATCAGCGTTGCCACATGCTGTGGATGCAAGTTTAGGGTTTTTTGAAAATACTGGTTAGCCTTAGTTAAATCACCTAGATTTTCTTCTGCCACACCCGCATAAAAAAAGGCTTCTGGGCTTGTCGGTTCTTCGGCAATCCATTCTTGCGCCACTATTTTTAGATCTGCCCATTTTTCATTTTGATAGGGCAACACCACGCGCATAAAAAATGGACGTTGCAATTCTGGCGCATCCCAAAAAGGCAATTCGTTGGTATTAAGCGATACTATGTCAGGCGCGTTTAATAAGGCCTTTATCCACTTTACAGGCATGTTATAAAAATATGCGCCATGCCCAGGGCTTTTAAAGGTACTCAGCGCAACTAATTTACCCTCAGCATCAAACACTGGGCTGCCACTTGCGCCCATTACAAAGGAGGCATCTGTGCGCACAATTTGGCTGTCGTCTAAGGGGTATAAAGCTTTGATTTTGCCATAAGTAGATTGCGGCTTGGGCGGCCCACCTGGAAAACCGATTGAGAATATCGCTTGCTCGTTTTTTAGGTTTTCAGAATCACCTAATTCAACAGGGTTAAGCTCAAGATACTGAAAACGTAAAATACAAATATCGTGCTTCCAATCCGCTTTCATAGTATCTGGCACAAAACTTTCGCCAAATTTACTAATTTTTACGCCCGTAGCGTTGGCAATTACATGGCAGTTAGTGGCCACTGAGTCTTTGCCAATGACCACGCCCGTGCCAACCCCATGCCCGCCAGATTTGGTAGCAACGTGCACTTTAACTACAGAGGCTTTAAGCTTAAATACCAGCTCGTTGTTGGGTTGCACGCTTAGTGCGTGTTGAGAAAAAATTAAGGTAAACAAAGCTAAAATAGAACGCATACAAGTACTTCCTTTTAAAGGACTAAGTAAAGAGCTTGGTTAAGTGACAGCTATTTAAAACAATAATTCTTAACCCACACTAGACAGTTTGCCAAATTTAATTGTTTTTGTGTGTGACAATCCTCACAAAACTAGTAAAATGACGACTCTTTAGCTTAAAAATAAAAGTTTTAAACAAAACTATGCTGGTTCAATCGCACATCGCTGATATTTCCACCGTCACAGGTGTGATGCGTACTTACGTGCATCGCCCAAAAGAAGATGATACTAATCGGCGTAAAAAATTCCCTGCCGTTCTATTCTACTCCGAAATTTTTCAGCAAACTGGGCCTATTGCACGCGCGGCTTGCTACTTGGCTGGTCAGGGTTATGCTGTCTTGGTGCCAGAGGTGTTTCATGAGCTAAACCCAATTGGTACGGTGCTGGGCTACGATGATGCGGGTCGCCAAAAGGGTAACGTGGATAAAGCTAGCAAAGATGTGCAGGGTTATGACACAGATAATAGTGCGCTAATTGAATGGCTAAAAACGCAAACTTGGTTTAACGGCAACGTAGGTGCAATGGGCTTTTGCATTGGCGGACATTTGGCTTTCCGCGCGGCTTTGCAACCAGAAGTGTTAGCAACAGCTTGTTTTTACGCCACCGATTTGCACACCAATATTATCCCCAATCAACCTAACCAGCACAGTATGGATAGGCTGGCCGACATCAATGGCGAGCTAATGATGATTTGGGGCAAGCAAGACCCCTATACGCCAGTGGCCGATCGATTAATGTTGTATCAAAAACTGACGGATGCCAATATAAATTTTACTTGGCACGAGTTTAACGGCCTACATGCGTTTATGCGCGATGAAGATGCGCGCTATGATGCGCAACTTGTATCAATAGGCAACCAATTAGCTTTGCAAATGTTTAGCAGAGTTTTATAGTGTGAGAAGTAAAAGTAAAGCAATCCAATTCAAGTAACACCAAGCAACAACATGACGAAACCCTAGCCAAAAGCTTAAGTTTCTATTTTTAAATTACCTATTTAAGAGAACTATATGTCTACAAAAAATGCTGATATTGGCCTAGTTGGCCTTGCTGTGATGGGGCAAAATCTTGCCCTGAATATTGCCGATCACGGCTATACCATTGCGGTGTACAACCGCGACCCTAAAAAAATGACTAACTTTATTAAAGAATGCAAGGCAAATGAGCCTTCGCACGCTAATGTAGTGGGTCATGCCGATTTGGCTTCTTTCGTGCTCAGCATCAAGCGACCGCGCAAAATTGTGCTGCTGGTAAAGGCAGGCAGCGCGACCGATGTAACCATTAATGCGTTACTGCCGTTTTTAGAAGAAGGCGATATTATTATCGACGGTGGCAATTCATTGTGGACTGATACGATTCGCCGCGAAAAAGAGTTGGCGGTAAAAGGCATTGATTTCATCGGTTCTGGTGTATCTGGCGGCGAAACTGGCGCGCGTTTTGGCCCAAGTTTAATGCCATCTGGCACGCGTAAAGCATGGGCGAGTTTAGAGCCAATCTGGCGTGACATTGCTGCTAAAGTTGATCCAATCACAGG
>JANLWF010000096.1:0-6505 GCA_031364385.1 Methylotenera sp. | reverse complement strand
TTCTGCTTGAAAACCTTGCTCAAACGCCGCCGCAAATAAGGACATTTTCTGCGCGCTGGCATACTCGCCAAGCCGCTCCAGCGTTGTATTGCCGATGCCTTTTTTAGGCGTAGTCGCGGCGCGAATAAACGCAGGGTCGTCATCCTCATTTGCAATTAGCCGCAAATAACTCACCAAATCTTTAATTTCGGCTTTATCAAAAAACGATTGCCCACCCGAGACGGTGTAAGGGATTTTTTGGTTACGTAATTGCTGCTCAAACACGCGTGCTTGGTGGTTGCTACGGTATAAAATCGCATAATCTAAAAACTTAGTACGGTGCTCAAATTTGTGCGCTTGCAGCTTCATCAGCACGCTTTCGGCTTCACTTTCCTCACTTTGCTGTGCAGAGACTTGAATCATGTCACCTGTGCCTAAATCGCTCCACAGCTTCTTTTCAAACAGTTTAGGGTTGTTGGCGATAACCGCATTCGCGGCACGCAGAATGCGTACGGTAGAGCGGTAATTTTGCTCCAGTTTGATGACTTTTAACTTGCTAAAATCTGTCGTGAGTTGGCGCAAGTTTTCAACATCTGCGCCGCGCCAACCGTATATCGCTTGGTCGTCATCGCCTACCGCAGTAAATTGGCCGCGCACACCAGTGAGCATTTTCACCAATTTGTATTGGCAGGTGTTGGTGTCTTGGTATTCGTCCACTAGTAGATATTGCAACTTACGTTGCCATTTGTTGAGCGCTTCTTCATGCATCTCAAACAGTTCAACAGGCAGCTTAATCAAATCATCAAAATCTACCGCTTGATAGGCTTTTAAGGTTTGCTGATAGAGTTGATACACCTTAGCCGCAGCATGGGTTAAGTCTTCTTCAGCGCTCGCTTTGGCTTGATCTGGGCTAACAAAAGCGTTTTTCCAGTGCGATATTTGGTATTGTGTTTTACGTAAGAGCTGCTTGTCGGTGGTGGCTAAAATATCGGCCACAATTTTAAAGCTGTCAGATGAATCTAAAATAGAAAACTGCGGCTTGTAGCCCAACAAAGCAGACTCAGCGCGCAGCATTTGCAGGCCAAGCGAGTGAAAAGTGGCAATGGTTAAGCCTTTGGTGTTTTTACCTTGCATCAGCTTACCCACACGCTCTTGCATCTCGCGCGCAGCTTTGTTGGTAAAAGTAATCGCGGCGATTTCTTTGGGGTTGTAGCCTGCGCTATCTATCAAATAACCAATTTTTTCGGTAATCACCCGCGTTTTGCCGCTACCCGCGCCAGCTAGCACTAATAATGGACCATCCAGATATTTAACCGCTTCGCGTTGCGGGGAGTTTAGGCTGTTTTGCATGTATTAACTGAGTTCGGCGCGACATGTTGCCGAGCAATTGGTGATGTGTTTATAGTATGATTGTAACTGCTTAATAAAAATTTACGAATTTAATATCTTAATTAAATAAAATTATAAATTTTATTTATTTCCAATAAAGAATGCTGCTGATTTCATATGCCAAACTTTGATTTAAAAACCATTATTTTTATGTCGATGTTGCTTACCTTCATGCTATCAATGCTGTTAGCCATTACACGCAAACATCATAAAGGCTTGCATGGACCTGGATACTGGGCGGTAGGTAATTTGGTAATTGGCTTGGGAATGGTGCTGGTACTCATTCAGCTCGATGCGCCAAAATTAATCTTTTTACCTGGCATGGCTTTAATTGGCGTTGGTCTCGGCTTATATATTAATGGCATTCAGGCGTTTGTAGATAAAAAACCAGATCACCGTATCCCGCCTACTGTATTTTTGTTACTAATTGCGATAGAAGCTTATTTTATGTTGCAACAGCACGATATTAGAATGACTTCAATCTTCAGCGCGATTATTTTTTCTGTGATTTACTTGTATTGCGCTCGGCTCACTTTTTCTCGTGATGAAGGCATTGTAGGCACTTTATTTTGGATTACCTCAAGCTTATATTTGCTGATGGCGTTATTGATGCTAGGGCGCGCGTTTTATGCAGCGCAAGTGGATATTGCGGTGTTCGACTCTTTTGCAGTTTGGCCTGTGAACGCCTATACCTTTATGCTGGGTGCGGTTTCGCAGTTTTTTATCTCAAGCTTATTTGTACTGATGCTTAGTTATAAGTTGAATCAAAAGCTAGAATCTATTGCCACTATTGACGGCCTTACTAGTGTTTTGAATCGCCGTGGTTTAGAAGACGCAGCTGTAAAAATGCAAGATATTTGTAAGCGCATTAATTTAAGTATGGCGATTTTATTGATCGATATTGATCATTTTAAAAAGGTGAATGATAAATACGGCCATTTAACAGGCGATGATGTTTTAAGGCATTTGTCTAAAGAGATTGCAAGTGTTTTACGCTCTAGCGATGTACTTGGCCGTTATGGGGGAGAAGAGTTTTGCGTGTTTTTGCCCAACACTACCGAGAGCGATGCAGTAGGGCTGGCTGAGCGCATTCGTGCTGTGGTTGAGGCAAGCCCGTTTAAAAATGGTAGTGATTCCATTAAAGCTACAGTTAGCATAGGTGTAGCAGATTCGGTGCGCGCAGGTTACGATTTTAAAGGCTTGGTCGCAACTGCCGATAGTGCAATGTACGGCGCAAAAAATGGGGGAAGAAATCGCGTGATGAGCTATACGCAAATGACGCGAGACACTAAAACTGAAGTTTAAACTTCAGATTTCCAAGACTTGCAATATTTATAATGTTTGCAAATTTTAGCAGGCCACGCAAACCACACTTTATTAGTATTTATTTACCTCAACTAAGCTTTACTGCTTCTACTCTAGCCAATCTTAATTCAACTCACTGTGTCATCGTCCCGTTGTTTGGCAAAATAAAAGTTATATATAGAATTCGCTACATTTAAGCCTAAATTCTCAGCTTAAGTTTGTAGATGTAAGTTCGGGCATAAAAATTGCTGTAATGCTAAATACAACAACAACAAAGACTGTCTGAAATTATTATTTAAACGCTGCAGCTAGGCGTTGCTTGCCAGCTAGCATTATTTTTTATCGATACTTTAATTTTAAACACGATTTTATTAGTGTTGAGGGTGTCGATAATATGACATGTTTGATAAAGGGTTGACTATGAATGACAGAATTAATAAAACCTCGATTTGTAGCATTGTTTTTTTGGATCTCATTGATTACTCAAAAAAACCAGATTCTGAGCAAATTGATATTAAAAATCAATTCAATGATTTTATCAATATTGCACTAAAGGATATTGCGCAAAATGACCGTATTATTTTAGATACGGGCGATGGCGTAGCTATTGCCTATATGGGTTCGCCAGAAGATGCTCTGTTTATGGCGCTTAACATTCGCGATAGTATTATAAAAAATAATGAATCTGGTCAATCACTTATACATGTGCGCTTTGGCATTAACCTAGGACCAGTACGTGTGGTAAAAGATATTAATGGCCGCCCTAATATTATTGGTGATGGCATTAATGTGGCGCAGCGTATCATGAGTTTTGCTCAACCAAATCAAATTTTGGTGTCGCGTTCATATTACGAAATTACCTCACGCTTAACACAAGAAATTTCAAAAATGTTTGATTACTCGGGTGTTAAGCAAGATAAGCACGTGCGTGAGCACGAGGTTTATTCAGTGCGTTTGTCTGAACGCAGAGCTACGGTACAAAATCAAGCTAAAGTGATTGCAGATAATTCACCGTTAAAAAATCAATTCGCAGTATTGAATAAAATTAACTGGAATTATGCAGCGCCTGTAGTATTTGTTTTGGTGACGTTATTCGCGATAGGAAAATTGGCCTTTGCACCTAGCGAGCCTGCTAATATTTCTAATATTGCTTCTAAACCAGCTAAGGTAGAAGTTGTTGCGCACGCCAAGCCTGCTAACGTTGTGTTAGCCATTAATGCACCTGCAGATCAAACACTGGAACAGAAAAAGAAATTGCCAGAAGAAAAAGCGTCAAAGAAATTGAGCAAGAAAAAAGCCAAACTAAAAGCAAAAAGCCTTACAGAACCTGTGCTACAACGCAGCGATTTTGAGCAAAAACCCCACAAAACTAATGAGCAAACAACCAAAATGGCATATGCTAAAACTCGCCAAGAAAATCCAAGCCATGAGATTTTAAGCGTTAGTGTAAAAAGTAATCGCATACACCGATGCTCGCAAGCACAAGTTGCAATGGGTCAATGCAATTAATAATTGACTAGGTGTTTTAAATATGAGGGCTAGTGACGGGATTTTTGTTAATTATCATGGCTATATTGAGTTAAGTTTTTTAAATTCACACAGCCTATAGCCTTGTTGCGGTAATTGAGTAAAAGCTATTGCAACTTTATACTACCCCTCAGGCCTTCATGCAGCTTTGGCTGTGTCTTTGCCTTGTACAAATGGTCTTAATTATAAAAGTTTGAACCATATTTAATTTGATGAGTTTAGTCTTTGTGATTAATATGGAGGCTTAACGCTAGGAAATATATCAATATTATGAATGATATAAGCAATAAAGCTTCGATTTGTGCCATTGTTCATTTGGAAGTCATTGATTTTTCAAAAAAAACAGATTCAGAACAAGCGCAAATTAAAAATCAGCTCAATAACTTGATTAATCATGCAGTGATAGATATTGCGCATAATAATCGTGCTATTTTAAACGTTGCTGATGGTGCTGTCATTGCCTGTATTGGTCCGCTAGAAGATGCACTAGAAGACGCACTATTAATTTCGCTGACGATTCGTGACGAAATTTTAGAAAATAATAGCCTCGGTTCTACACCCTTGTATGTGCGCTTTGGCATTAATTTAGGCTCTGCGAGAGTGTCTAGCGATGTGAATGGAAAGCCCAGTATTGTTGGTGAAAGTATAGATGAAGCACAACGTATTATGAGCTTTGCAAAGCCAAATCAAATTTTGGTTTCGCGCCCATATTACGAAATGACTTCTAAGCTATCGCAAGAAATCTCGCAAATGTTTGAATACCACGATATGCATGCGAATGAGCAAGATATTTACTCTGTGCGCCTGCTTAAAGACCTTGCTGGGATTGAAGAATCCCCATCAATTCCGACAGATAATTCGCAGCCAGAAAAATGGCAATCAATCATTAGCAAAATCAATTGGAACTATGTCCCGCTTAGTTTATTGGTGTTTGTAGCACTTTTTGTTTTGACAAAACTGGTGTCAACGCCCGCTGAACCGACTATCACACTTGTACAACCAGCACTGATAGAGCCCCCAGCTAGCTCTGCTACTAATTTGCCAGCTCAATCAAATGATGTTTTTTTATTGCCTAACGAAAGTCTTGAAAAACCATCACCTCAAGTGAGATTGAGTGAGACTAAGCTGGTTGAGAAAAAAATTATTCAGAAAAAAGTTGAGAAGAAGATTGTTCAGAAAAAAGCTAAGCAGAAGTCTACAGCTGACACTCAAACCGAAACACCTACAAATACTGCAGCAAAACCCGTCGTATCAAAAGTAGAGAAGGGCGCTGAGAAAGACAAATCTGGATGGGAATCCTTCAAAGACAGCGTCAAACAAGGCGCTGATCGACAATGCTCGCAGGCAGAAATCGCAATGAACCAATGTCGTTAAAGTATTAGTATTTTAAATTTCGGTAGTAGTAGTGGGCATTTCGATGGCTATCATGGCTGCTCTAGAAGTAGGGCTTTCTAAACTCACGCGGCCGATTGCACCGCTGCGGTAATCAGTTAAAAAAGCCACCGCAGTTTTTTCAGTATCCCACAAACCATCATGCCGCTTGTAACTGCGGCGTTTAGCGATGGCTTCGAGCAAGTCTACACCATCCATTTTTAGCACATCTAAAAACGCGCCTTCATGCTTCATGGTGTCTAATTTGTAGCGCGCATTCAGCAGCTCAGGATAAGTTTTAAGTAGGTTGTCGGCTAAAAATAAGGCCACATCTTCATCAATCACCGCGTTACGACCAATCGCATGGCTGGCAGCCAGCATATAACCATCGCTTTCATACTGGATTTTTGGCCACATCATGCCTGGGGTGTCGGTAATGCTCATGGTTTCAGATAATTCAAAACGCTGCTGGCTTTTGGTCACTGCAGGCTCATCGCCTACCTTCGCCACGCGGCGGTTGAGTAGCGCGTTCATGAGCGTAGATTTGCCCACGTTAGGAATGCCCATAATTAACATACGCAGCGGCTTTAAATGCGTGCCACGATGCGGCGTAAGTGCTAAGCATAGTTTGGGAATTTTATTCGCCTCACCTGGCTTTTTGCACGACAGCGCAACCGCTTTGGTGTTGGGTTGCGTGTTAAAATAGTTGAGCCAATCCTGTGTGACTTTTGGGTCGGCTAAGTCTGCTTTATTTAACACTTTTAAGTTAGGCCGCTGCCGAAACAGCCGCATTTCGTTAATCACTGGGTTGTGGCTCGCCTCTGGTACGCGCGCATCCAGCACCTCAATCACCATGTCGGTAAACTCCATGGTTTCTTCGGCCTTCTTGCGCGCTTGGGTCATATGACCTGGATACCATTGAATTGCCATTTAA
>JANLWF010000042.1:0-22085 GCA_031364385.1 Methylotenera sp. | reverse complement strand
AATGCTAGCATTTTTTTGTAGAATATCTTTAATTTGCTGATCGTTAATCACGCCCCAAACGCCATCGGTGCACAATAATATTGTATCGCCTTCTTGCAACTCAAGCCGAGGAGCCAGATCAATTTTTGGCGGCGTTTCGCCGCCTACACAATTATAAATTTTGTTTTTATAAGGGTGCGTTGCCATTTCGTCGAAGGTAATCATGCCTTTTTTGTACAGCGATTGCACAATAGAATGATCTTCGGTGCGAAACAGCAAATAGCCGTGACGGAAATGATATAGCCGTGAATCGCCAACATGCGCGCAGTATAAAAAACCATGCTGAATAATAGCAGCAACGATGGTAGTGCGTGGCGATTCAATAAGCTCTTCAGTTTGCGTGACGTTTTCAATCATATCGTGTACTTGCTGAATATGATCGGTTAAAAATTTTGCTGGGCTTTTTAGCGTAGGTAAAGCTAAGCGTTGAAAAGCTTCAGTAAGCGTTTTAACCGCCAATTGCGCAGCCACTTCACCATTTCTATGACCACCCATGCCATCTGCCAATACCAGCAATAAAGCATCTTTGCTGTACGAATAGGCAAGTCTATCTTGGTTATAGGCTCTAGGCCCTTGGCGACTATTTTGATAAATACTGAATTTCATATGGTTTATTTCAATAGCTTTTAGAGTGGTTTATTAAGCACTTGTTTAATTTTATGTACCAAACTCGGTTTTTTTGCTCTTAATAACGTCACGTTTTCAAGCAAGGTTTTTTGCAACGAGAATACGCTTTGTGGCCGCTGCATATAATCTAATTTTAAGCTGTTATCGATAATTTGTAACAGTTCTTGTGTATAAATACCTTTGCCCACCTTAACTGCGGGTGCTAAAAAATCTTGTTTAACGCGTAGATTAGCAGCAATAGGCGCAGAGCGTACTAAACAAGAATACATGCTAGCGCCCACACTGTAAATATCGCTCCAAGGTCCTAGTTGTTTACGCTCAAAATATTGCTCAGGTGGCGCAAAACCAGGCGTGTAGCTGGGTGATAATTTGGATTGCACTTGTGTCAGCGTTTGTCTCGCCGAGCCAAAATCCAGCAATACGGGCGAACCATCTTGGCGAATATAAATGTTCGCTGGTTTAATATCCAAATGCAGTAATTTTTGTGTGTGCACTTCGCGCAAGCCGTTTAGTAGCTCGCCAAACACGCGGCGCACGAATTTTTCACTGACAGGTTCGGGCTGCGAGAGTATGTAATCTTGCAACGATTTACCATGTTCGTACTGCATGACCATATAAACGGTATTATTTTCTCTAAAAAAGTTGGTCACGCGCACAATGTTTTTATGATCAATTTTAGCCAGCGCTAATCCTTCTTCAAAAAAGCATTTTAGGCCATGCTTAAAGGTGGCAGCGTCATCATCTGTGCCTAGTAGCACGGTAGCGCCATCTTCGCGCAAAGCTAAGCCTGTGGGCATATACTCTTTAATGGCGACCGTTTTTTTGTTTAAATCTTGTGCAAGATACACAAAGCTAAAACCACCCGTGCTTAAGACTTGGGTAATGATGTAGTCTTGCAGTATGTAGCCGATAGGCAGGGTTTGATTTTTGCTGGTAGCCATCTATTGCTTTAGATCATAATTGGTAGTGTAAATAATTAATGATATTTTCTCATAAAATCATAGATTTATCCTAGGTATATCATAGGTTTTTGATACAATTATCACAAGTTACTTTAAGAAAGAAAGCTATGATACTCAGCATGACAGGTTATTCGTCGCAAGAATACAACACTTCTGGCGGCGTTTTGTTGCTTGAATTGCGTTCCGTTAATCATCGTTATCTCGAACTGCAGCTTAAGTTGGATGATAATTTGCGTGCGTTTGAGGCGACAGTGCGCGAGCTCATTCAGGCTAAACTAGGTCGTGGCAAGGTTGATTGTCGGCTTAGTTTGGTACGAAATAACGCCACTGATAGCGCGCCACAGCTTAATCACAGCGTGTTGCAGCAAATTGCCGAGAACGCAAAAACAGCCGCACAATATTTTCCACATACGCAGCCTGTGAATATGCTGGAGATATTGCAAATGCCAGGCGTAATATCGACAGCCGCGCTGGATACTGACGCACTAGAAATTGACTTAAAAGCGGTTTTAAATACGGCGTTGCAAGATTTAGTCGCGGCCAAATCACGCGAAGGTGAAAAACTCAAAACAATTATTTTGGCGCGTTTGCAAGAAATTGAGCATTTGGTGGCGAAGGTTAAGCCCATGATGCCCGCTTTAATTAAACAATATCAAGAAAAACTCACCGCTAAATTGAACGAGGCGAACAATAGCAATGATGATGATCGTATCCGTCAAGAAATGGTGTTATTTGCGCAGCGCATCGATGTAGATGAAGAGCTGGTGCGTCTCACCAGCCATATCGAGGAAGTAAAACGTATTTTAAATGCTAGCGCAGCAGCGGGCAAGCGACTCGATTTTTTAATGCAAGAAATGAATCGCGAGGCCAATACACTGGGTTCGAAATCGGTAGCAATTGAAACCAGCCAAATTTCGATTGAGCTAAAAGTGCTCATTGAGCAAATGCGCGAGCAGATACAAAATATTGAATAGTTTAATTTTTCACTCGAATTCAAATTGCGCACCAATATCTTGCCAGCCAATGTAAACCTTTATTCTTAGCGCCCAGTTTCAGTGCATTTATTCTAATCCAAGTCTATATTTAACTATAATTTATTGATTTAAAACAATAAATTAATTGGCACGGGCTTTGCATGTGTCTTTAATAATCATTAAAGACTTTGAGTCATGCAAAAATCAATCCCATCATTTTTTGACGAAATGCAATTAGATGCAGTTGATCTAGATGAAAGTCGAGTGCGCCAGATTTATAGCGCTTATCAAAATTGGCTAAAAGATATTCCTCACCACCAACTAGAAAGCAAGCGCCAGGAGGCTGAGTTGTTGTTCCGCCGCGTCGGCATTACCTTTAACGTATATGGTGAAGAGGATGGTGCTGAACGCTTAATACCATTTGATGTAATTCCTAGAATAATCTCAGCAAATGAGTGGGGGAAATTATCTGCGGGCGCAATTCAACGTGTAAAAGCACTGAATATGTTTTTGCACGACATTTACCACCAGCAAGAAATTATTCAGGCTGGCATTATTCCCTCTAGTATTTTGGCCAATTCACAATATCGGCCTGAGATGGTGGGGGTTGATGTACCGCAACAAATATATGCACATGTTGCTGGGATAGATTTGGTGCGTACCAGTGAATCGCAATTTTATGTATTAGAAGACAATTTGCGCACCCCGTCTGGCGTATCCTACATGTTAGAAGACCGCAAAATGATGATGCGGCTTTTCCCTGATTTATTTCGCTGTTACTCGGTTGCGCCAGTGGATCATTATCCGCAAGTGTTACTTAAAAACTTGCGTGCTGTTGCTCAAACAAACAGTCAGGAACCAACAGTAGTTTTATTGTCACCTGGCGCTTACAACAGTGCGTATTTTGAGCATGCGTTTTTAGCGCAACAAATGGGTATTGAGTTGGTTGAGGGAACTGATTTGTTTGTGCGCAACAATGCAGTCTACATGCGTACCACCCAAGGCCCACAGCGTGTCGATGTGATTTATAGGCGGATAGACGACGATTACATAGACCCGCTAGTATTCAACCCAAACTCTATGTTGGGTGTACCAGGCTTGCTATCGGTGTATCGCAATGGTGGCGTGACTTTGGCAAATGCAGTCGGTACGGGTGTGGCAGACGATAAAGCGACGTATATTTACGTGCCTGAAATGATTAAGTTTTATTTAAGTGAGGAGCCGTTGCTAGAAAATGTGCCAACCTACGAACTGAGTAAAGAAGAGGATTTGCAATATACATTGGCGCATTTGCATGAGCTGGTGGTGAAAGAGGTGCAAGGTTCTGGTGGTTACGGCATGCTGGTTGGGCCTGCAGCCACTAAAAAGGAGATTGAAGAATTTAGATTACGCATCGTATCAAAACCCGCCAATTATATCGCCCAGCCCACACTGGCGCTTTCCACTTGCCCAACGCTGGTAGAAGCAGGCATTGCGCCGCGCCATGTCGATTTACGGCCGTTTGTGCTATCTGGAAAAACGGTGACTTTAGTGCCAGGCGCATTGTGTCGTGTAGCATTAAAAGCGGGCTCATTGGTGGTGAATTCATCTCAGGGCGGTGGTACCAAAGACACCTGGGTGTTAGAAGATACTCATGTACCAGAAAATTTGGGCGAAACTAAACAAGCAATTACGATTAAAATCAAGCAAAAAATAGTTGAGCCAGCATGTTAAGTAGAACAGCGGATCATTTATATTGGATGGCGCGTTACATCGAACGAGCTGAGAATATGGCGCGGGTATTAGAAGTGACTTATAGCATGTCGTTAGTGCCTAATGCCGCACAAAGTGAGGCCGCGCTTTGGCTACCAGCGTTAGAAATAGCAGGCAATGTCGATCAGTATGAAGAGGAGTACGGTAGCGTAGATGCAGCTAAGGTGATTCATTATTTATCGATGGATGTGAATAATCCTTCTAGCATATACAATGCACTACGCAATGCACGCGAGAATGCACGCGCCGTGCGTGTCGATATGACATCAGAAACTTGGGAAAATATTAACGCACTTTGGTTAGAGTTCGATCAATTTAGAGGTGCTGATTTATCTAAAACAGGGCTGCGAGAATTTTGCGATTGGGTGAAAGCGCGTTCACATTTATTTAGGGGCGTTTGCTTTGGCACCATGTTACGCGATGATGCTTTTAGTTTTGTGCGTTTGGGTACGTTTATTGAGCGTGCAGATAATACCGCACGGCTATTAGATGTGAAATATCATCTGCTGTTGCCAGATGAAGAGGAAGTAGGTGGCTCGGTGGATTATTATGAATGGAGTGCAGTATTGCGCTCGGTTTCGGCGTTCCAAGCCTATCAAAAAATATTTAGCGACACCATAGTACCTTGGCGGGTGGCAGAATTATTAGTATTAAGACGCGATATGCCACGCTCGTTACATGCTTGTTTAGATGAAATTACCCATATATTAGAACAGCTTTCTGGCAGACGTCAGGTGGAGTGTAGAAGGCTTGCGGGTGAGTTGCATGCCAAATTACGTTACGGCAAAATGCAAGATATTTTTCAGCGCGGTTTACATGAATTTTTAAGCGATTTTATTGATTCTAACAACCTATTAGGCGCGGAAATTCAACGTGCTTTTTTAAGTATTAATGCTAGTTAAAATTAATCTATTTTAAAATCAGTCTAGCCAGTTAGAATAAGCCATTATGCGTTTAATTATTGAACATCACACCCAGTATGTTTACAGCTCACCTGTCAACTATACGATTCAACAATTACGGTTGACCCCGCAAAGCGGCTTCGGTCAGCATGTTAAGTATTGGGACATTAAAACACAGGGTCGGTTAGACAGTTTTGAAGATGCATTTGGTAACACCACACATACTTTAGTGATTGATAAACCACATACTGAGTTAAGCTTGACGGTGGTGGGTGAGGTAGAAACTGGCGTTAACGATTACACGCAGCAGCATGCGTTGCCATTGGGTATTTATATGCGTGATACGCCGTTAACACTTGCTGACGAAGCGATTACTGTGTTTGCAGCTAATTATCGACATAAACCAATTGACGATTTAATGCATGCGTTGGTAGAGAAAGTGGGCTACATTAAAGGGGCAACGGAAGTGAACACCACAGCTATTGAGGCATTCAAATTAGGCAAAGGCGTATGCCAAGATCATGCGCACGTGTTTATTGCCTGCTGTCGTAGTTTGGGTTACCCGGCGCGCTATGTCAGTGGTTACTTATTTACCAAAGATGGTAGTTTGATGCAAAGCCACGCATGGGTAGACGTATGGTTTGATAGTGCTTGGCAAAGCATTGACGTATCAAACGGCTGCCACGCGGGTGAAACTTATATACGCTTGGCAACAGGGTTGGATTACCGCACCGCCAGCCCAGTCACAGGCATGCGCTCTGGCGGTGGGGTAGAGGGCATGGCCACCAGTGTGGTGGTGAATCAAGCTGGTGCGCCAATACATCAGCAACACAAAATGAATCAGATAGCGCTATTAAGAGAAGCGCAAGAAATACAGCAGATTCAGCAAGCTCAACAGTAATTATATGCCAATCAACTCATTACAATTTAGTCGCCATGGCGATAAGGAAAATTCAGCATTTTTTGAAGATAACTTAATCCGTCTGTTAGAAGAGCGTGATCAGCTTGGCTTAACCAACATGATTCATGAGATTGACGCGTTGATGATTTCGGTAGATCCAGAACATGCAACTAAATACATTGCAGAACTGGCGTTAATGACGCCCTATCATTACTTGGTGACGCTAGAAACCTCGCAGCATTTAACGCATGTGCTGCGTGTCGATTTAAATTCGCCTGATATTTTACTGCGTGAAGTGAAAGACCCTAACTTGCGCGGCATTTTTAGAAGCTTAAATGAGGTTTATCCAATAGGCGCTAAAAAACCCAATAGCCGCTACATGGGTGAGATTATACGGGTGGACGATTTACACGGCGTGGTTAAAATACAGCAGCAGCGCGGCTTTCGTTTTTTTAATCAAGATGATGCACGCAAACTTGAGCTACCTGGCAATTTAGCTATTAGTAAACCGTCGCCTTACACCCATAATATAGTGGCTTACTTAGAGCGCGAGCCAGACGAATTAAGGGTGTATGCGCTCGGTGTGAGTCTGATTAAGCCAGACGTGCAAGCCGCCTATCTTGAAGCGAAAACATTACAAAATAAAATAGGTGTTACCGATTTGTTGTTACCGTTAGATCATTTAGCTACGCGAGTTTATAGCCAAAACCGCGAAGTGGCGATTTTAGAATATTTGTCCCTCACCAGTTATTATTTTTGGGGTGCGTATAATATTAAAGATCAAAATTCGTCCACCAATGTCACTAAAAGTGCCCATGCAATCCCCGAATCCAAAAGCCCAGCCAAAGTATTTACGGCTAACAACACCCCCTATTTTATTAACCATCTAGAACATTTACCTTCACCTACCGAAACCTTTGTGCGCAACTACGGCCCACGTCTGCATCATATGGCGATATCGGTAAAAGATGGTGAATATAAGGGCCAAGAGAACATTGACTTTGTAGTGGATGCCATCGCTGAAAACGGGAAAGGCTTTTTACTGGATGTGATTGGCTCCAAAGAACAAGGCCTAAAGCAAATCTTCTCTAATGCCTCAGAACACTCATCGCTAATTATTGAATATGTACAACGCTATGGCAGTTTTGATGGCTTTTTTACCCAAGAGAATGTAGCCAAATTAACTGAAGCGGCTGGTTTTATGTAGTATTCATATGATTTTTTTATGTAAAAATTCATTAGTAATTTTCGTCAATATATAAGCTAAATGGTATTATTTGGGTCATGCAAATTTATAGACTAATGTTATGACTTATTGCGTAGGTGTTTTACTTGAGCAAGGCTTGGTTTTAGCGTCTGACACACGCACCAATGCTGGTGTAGATCAAGTGGCTATTTCCCCCAAAATGCACACGTTCGAAGTAAATGGCGAACGCGTTATTGTGTTGCTCACGGCGGGCAATTTAGCTATTACACAATCGGTAGTTAATCGCTTAAAAATGTCTATTGATAAGGCAGAAGAAGATAGTAAGCACTTACATAATGTACATAGTTTGTTTGATGTAGCGACCATGGTAGGCGCAGAATTACGAGCAGTGTTTGAAAGCGATGGCGAGCATTTTAAAAATCACGACATTGACTTTAATGCCAGCATCATCGTAGCTGGCCAAATTAAAGGCGAAAAGCCGCGGTTGTTTCATGTGTATGCGGCGGGTAATTTTATTGAAACCTGCGCCGAAACACCGTACTTTCAAATTGGTGAAACTAAGTATGGCAAACCCATTGTAGACCGCGTTGTCAAATATAACAGCGATATTATGGATGTTGTTAAATGTGTGCTAATTTCTTTTGATTCGACCATTCGCAGCAACGTTTCTGTGGCCGCGCCTATTGATTTATTAATTTACCGTCTTGATAGCCTGCACGCCGATTGCAAACAGCGCATTACCGAAAACGACCCGTATTATTCAACTGTCAGGCAAGGTTGGGGCGCTGGCCTTAAGCAAGTATTCTCCGCGCTTCCAAGCCCAGATTGGTGCTAGATTGGTGTTAGTTAAATGATTCAAGGCAACTTATTTATTATCACTGCGGCATCAGGTGCTGGCAAAACCAGCTTAGTGAAAGAACTGTTGGCGAAAGACGGCCAAGTTAAATTATCGGTTTCACACACCACACGTAAACCTCGCCTAGGCGAGCAAAACAGTGTGCATTACCATTTTGTGGATGAAGTCGAGTTTTTACAGATTTTAAATTCGGGTGGTTTTTTAGAAAGCGCCGATGTGCATGGTGCTAAATATGGCACCGCACAAAGCGCCGTGGATACTGCCTTGCAGGGCGGTTTTGATGTGATTTTAGAAATCGATTGGCAAGGTGCGGCACAAGTGCGTAAACTTTATCCGCAGAGTATTAGTATTTTTATACTGCCGCCTTCGGTAGAAGCGCTTAAACAGCGCTTAAATAGTCGCGGTCAAGATAGCGCGGAAGTCATCACCAAGCGTGTAGCAGTGGCGCATGAAGAAATGCGTCATGTGGTGGAGTTCGATTATGTTACAATTAACGATACTTTCGACGTGGCTTTGCAAGATTTAATGGCGATTATTCGTGCAACCAGACTTAAATCGCAGTCGCAATTGCAACGTTATGCCGCCCTCATTCAAAAACTAACTTAAAGGAAGCTATTATGGCTCGTATTACTGTAGATGATTGCTTAGAAAAAATCCCCAACCGTTTTCAACTAACGTTAGTAGCCGCCTATCGTGCGCGCCAATTGGCAAATGGATCTGACCCGTTTGTGCATAGCCCAAACCAAAAAGACAAGCCAACCGTGCTCGCATTACGTGAAATTGCAGCGGGAAAAGTCGGTATAGAGATTTTAAACCGCACACACCCGTAAGATTTCTGGTATTTACCTACAGTTTTAGTATGTAAACATCATGGTAAAAACCGCTAATAAACCCCCAGCGGAACCACTTCAATCTGCCGAGCCGCCTTTGTTGCCGGCAGATTCCGAAACCTCGCAACTCACGCTTTTACTCAAAGAATATTTTAGCCCTGCTGATATAGAACAAGTGTGGGCAGCGTATCGCTATGCTGCTATTGCGCACGAAGGCCAAACGCGCAGAACGGGCGAGCCTTATATTTCGCACCCTGTGGCAGTGGCTTGTATTCTAGCCAAGTTGCACATGGATTTACCTACCTTGCTGGCCGCACTGTTGCACGATGTGGTGGAAGATACTGGCGTTGCAGTTACCGAAATTAGTGAAAAATTTGGTAAACAAGTGGCTGATTTGGTTGAAGGTTTAACCAAGCTCGATAAAATTGAGTTTCAAAGTGCAGCGGCAGCGCAAGCCGAGAACTTCCGTAAAATGCTGTTGGCGATGAGCCAAGATGTGCGGGTGATTTTGGTAAAACTGGCCGATAGATTGCACAATATGCAAACGCTAGACGCCATGAAGCCAGAAAAACAAAAAACAATCGCGCGCGAAACATTGGAAATTTATGCACCGATTGCGAACAGACTTGGCCTTAATCTTATCTATCAAGAGTTAGAAGACTTAAGCTTTAAACACTTGTATCCAATGCGCCACCGCGTGATTGCCAAGGCGATTAAAGTGGCACGCGGCAATCGCAAAGAGGTCATCGGCAAGATTTTGGACGCGATTGTACAGCGTATGGCTGATGCGCATATTGAAGCCGATGTAACAGGGCGCGAAAAACACCTATATAGTGTTTATCGCAAAATGGCCAACAAAGCTACCGCGCTAGAGCAAATTCACGATATTTATGGTTTTAGAGTATTAGTGAAAGATACGCAGAGTTGCTATTTGGCACTAGGTAGCCTGCATGCGCTTTACAAGCCGATTCCAGGCAAATTTAAAGATTTTATTGCCATCCCCAAAGCCAATGGTTATCAGTCGTTGCATACCACTTTATTTGGTCCTTTTGGCACTCCAATAGAGGTGCAAATTCGCAGTGATGATATGCATAAAATTGCCAACGCGGGCGTGGCGGCGCATTGGATGTATAAAACCACCGATGCAAACTTGAGCGCCTTGCAGCAACAAACCCATCAATGGCTGCAACGTTTAGTAGAAATTCAAACCGAGTCTGATGACAGTTACGAATTTTTAGAAAATTTTAAAGTCGATTTATTCCCTGATGAGGTGTATGTATTTACCCCCAAAGGCAAGATATTAGCGCTTCCCAAAGGTTCTACCGCGGTTGACTTTGCATACGCCGTGCATACCGATGTAGGTAATAGCTGCGTGGCGGTTAAAATTAATAATGAGCTCGCACCACTACGCACCGAAATGCATAATGGCGATAATGTCGAAATTATTACCGCACCGCTGGCTAAGCCAAACCCGGCTTGGTTAAATTATGTGGTCACGGGCAAGGCACGCTCCCATATTCGACACTATTTAAAAACGCTGCAAGCCACAGAATCTGCACACTTGGGTGAACGTATGCTCAATATGGCCTTGCGGGCTTTGCATGTGGATCCAAGTGCGATAGGAGATAAGTTGTGGCACAAAATCATGCGTGATTACGGAGTTAAAGATAAATCAGAGATTTTGACCGATATTGGCTTGGGCAAGCGGGTTGGCTTGATGGTAGCGCATCAATTAACCGCAGGCAATACAGAATTACATGCGTTTGAAAACACAACACCCAAAACCGTTAAAAAGCTCGATAGCATCACCATCAGCGGCTCAGAGGGCATGGCCGTACAGTTTGCACAGTGTTGCAGGCCCATTCCAGGCGACCCAATTTTGGGCTTTATTAACAAAGATAAGGGCTTAATCATTCACACCCATGATTGCCCAACCACGCTTAAATTTAAGCTAGACCCCGATAAATGGCTGGATGTGGAGTGGGATTCAGACAATAAAAAACTCTTCAAAGTGAACGTGCGCATGTTGGTAGTGAATCAGCGCGGCATGTTGGCAAAACTAGCGGCGGGCATTTCAGATATGGACTCAAATATTGATAATGTAAGTGTAGAAGAGCCAGACGGCAGCCAGTATGCGAACGTGAATTTTACGGTGCAAGTGCGAAACCGTGTGCATTTAGCTCACTTAATGCGTAATTTACGCAAAATACCTGACGTGGTACGCATTAATCGAGTTAAGGGTGTGCATAATGAAGAGAAAATCCAATAATACGCAATGCTGAAATACGTTTTGCGCGTTGTTCTGCTTACTTGCCGTACTAAAGTGTACTGTCTGCGCTCGCACGCCTAGCGCAAAACGTATTTGAACATTGCTAGGCTAGGGCCAAATAAAAGCATCAAATTAAAGTGAATCAACTTTCAGAAATAAAAACCTTTAGTAAGCCCTTAATTGCCAATCTTAATAAGCTTGGCATTTCAACCATTCAAGGCCTGTTGCTGCATTTACCACTGCGCTATATCGATGAAACGCGCATCACAGCCATTCGCGATCTACGCCAGGGTGACGATGTGCAATGCGAGGGCGAAATTGTACATGCCGAAGTTACCTATAAGCCGCGCAAGGCGCTTATAGCAAGGCTAGAAGACGCAAGTGGGCAGCTTACTTTGCGTTTTTTACATTTTTATCCCAGTCAAATACATGCGCTAAAAGTCGGCACAAGATTGCGTGTTTACGGCGAAGTTCGCCACGGTTTTTTTGGTTACGAGATGGTACACCCGCAATGCAAAAGCGTGGGTGAGTCTACGCCAGTAAAAGAGCTGCTGACGCCGATTTACCCCACCACGGCAGGCCTTACGCAGCCCAATATCCGTAAGGCGATAGCGATTGCGCTAAACCTCTCCAACCCTCCCCCTCCCCTGGGCAGGGGGAGGGTTGGAGAGGGGGTAGAATCGCCGACACTCAATCAATCTCACCCCCATCCCAACCTTCCCTCTAGCAAGGGGAAGGAGCAATTAGCTGAAACCTTACCCGCAGGCGTGTACACGGCATTAAATCTCCCCAGCTTTGCCGCCAGTTTAAGCGTGCTGCACAACCCGCCACCCGATGCTGATTTAAATGCATTAGATAATCGCACCACGCCAGAATGGCGCAGGCTCGCGTTCGACGAGCTATTAGCACAGCAATTATCCATGCGCAAACACTACGCCAAACGCCGCAGTTTAAATGCGCCCGTTATCAAGGTTTCAAAAATTTTAGTACCGCAAATGCTTAAAAATTTAGCCTTTATACTCACCAATTCACAGCAAAAAGTAATTGCAGAAATTTCGCACGATTTAATCATGCCTCACCCCATGCAGCGCCTATTACAAGGTGATGTTGGCAGCGGCAAAACCATTGTGGCTTGTATGGCGGCGCTGCAAGCCATAGAACACGGCTGGCAAGTTGCGTTAATGGCTCCCACAGAAATTTTGGCCGAGCAACATTACAAAAAGTTTAGCCAGTGGCTTAAACCTTTGAACATCAACATCGCTTGGCTCACTGGCAGCCAAAGTAAAAAAGAGCGTGAGTTAGCACTTACTAACATCACCAGCGGCCATGCTCAGCTTGCTGTTGGCACACACGCCTTGTTTCAAGATGCGGTGAATTTTAAAAAATTAGGCCTTGCAATAATCGACGAGCAACACCGTTTTGGCGTGCAGCAACGCTTGGCGCTACGCAAAAAAGGCGAACCAGAACCGCACCAGTTAATGATGACCGCCACGCCAATTCCGCGCACGTTATCCATGAGCTATTTTGCCGATTTAGACGTGTCAGTCATCGAAGAATTGCCGCCTGGCCGTACACCGATTGTCACAAAATTAGTTTCGGATGAACGTCGTGATGAAATTTTGCAGCGTGTGCGCGAAGCCTGTATGGCGGGTAGCCAAGCTTATTGGGTGTGCCCGCTGATTGAGGAATCTGAAGCGCTACAATTGCAAACTGCCAACGATACTTACGCACACATGCAAGAAACCTTTCCAGAACTTAAAGTGGGTTTAGTGCATGGACGCATGAAGCCTGCTGAGAAACAAGCCGTGATGCAGGCGTTTAGCGCGGGCGAGACGCAATTGCTAGTCGCCACCACGGTGATAGAAGTCGGTGTTGATGTCCCCAACGCCAGCCTGATGGTGATTGAGCATGCGGAACGCTCTGGCTTAAGCCAATTGCACCAACTACGTGGTCGAGTAGGGCGCGGCGTAGCAAAAAGTACCTGTATTTTGCTGTATGAAAACAAATTATCCGAAACTGCACGCGCCAGATTAAAAGTAATTTTTGAAAATAATGACGGCTTCATCATCGCCCAAGCTGACCTACATTTACGCGGCCCCGGCGAATTTTTAGGCACGCGTCAAAGCGGCGTGCCGATGCTAAAAATTGCCGATTTAGAACGCGATGTAGATTTGTTGGAAACCGCGAAAAACATGGCGGATAAGCTCATTAAAGAATATCCTACGGCCGTAGAAGCGCATTTACAAAGGTGGATGAGCCATGCGGGTGAGTTAGTAAAAGTTTGATTAATCCTAATCTGAGTTTATGCTCTGAAAGCCTTATATATATTGACTTGCAGAACATCGATTATTTTTTATTTTCCGCTTCATTGCTTGCAAACACAGTACTTTCATCACTCTTGGACAAAAGGGCGCGGTAAGTGCTCAGGTCATTCACGTCCATCATTAACTGTGCATGGCGACTATTTGCAGCTGCCAAAGAGCTGGCACCAAGTTCGATGGAGCTACCTAGTCCAGCATATAGATAGCGACTCCCAAAAGCCTTCTTAAATGCGCTGAATGCGGGCTCTCCAGTACAGTGACTCGGAGCAATAAAATCCACCTTGAAAGTATCATGCAGGGTACTGACAATCTGCTCAATTTCAGCATCGTTGGCGACCACATAATGAAATCCTCCCGTCACTAGGTGGATATGCTTATTGATCAGGGCAGCCGCGCCTACGATCTTATCTAGGCCAGGATGCGAACAGCCAACCACCAGAACGATACCTTCAGGTGTATCAATAGCCAGCGAGAGTTCCCTTAATTCCATCGTTGTCGGCTTGTCCGAAATCTGGAATATCAAATGCATGCCAGGTGCAATTTCAGTAGTTTTTTCAATCAACTCAAAATTAGCAGGCCATGCAGTACCAAATTTCATTATCGCTGGTGGCTTGCCATCGTAATAACGTTGCTCTGTGGGTAAAGAAGTGTCTTTTCGGTAAAAAGTACTAGGGAGTGAAAAACCATATACACCGAAGTTTTCCTTTGGTGCGTATATCTTTACCTTGGGGTTAACGCTCATCAGGTAGGTAAAGCCGCCCATATGGTCGCCATGGCGGTGTGACATCACTACGAAGTCTAATCTTGATAGATCGACATTCATCACTTTGGCGTTATGCGCCAGTATCTCTGGATTATCACCTGTATCAAACAGGATACGCTTACCATCATATTCAATTAATGCTGCGTAACCCCAGTCCTTTTTTAGAGCTGGATTCTTGCCAAAAGCATCGTATAACACTGTAATTTGAGCCTTGGGGGGATTAATCGTGGTGGCAGACGGCTTGACTGTCTCGGCACAACCAGTAAAACAAAGCAAGAGCGAGGCTACAAATAAGGTGCTCATCATCATTTTTAAATGATTAATCATGCTCTTCTCCTCAAATTCAAAGCTTATATTAACTTAAGTGAACAGGCTACGGTTGCCCACGTTTTTTGTGTATTAATCAATGCATTGTAGTGATATAACATTGCAATAGTCAACGCGGTTTTGAATAAAGGTTGTGCCTGTTTTGTGCGATAATTCCTCTCGTGAAAATTCAACAAATTTGTGCTCAATCGCGCCTTCGCTGGGTAAAAAATCCGATATTAAGTGCTAAATATCGAAAATGGTTAATCGATGCTGGCTCGCTCACAACGCGCTTGCAGTTGCGTTATAGCCACTTTACGGTGAAGCCAGTAACAGTAAAACATGCAAAACCAATTGTGGACGAAGCCGCTTTGTTGTGTTCACCAGCACATAAAACCGCGTTAATTCGAGAGGTATTGCTTCTTGGTGATAATCAACCCGTAGTTTTCGCGCACAGTGTGCTGCCACGAACTTCACTACGAGGCGCATGGAAGGGGCTTGGTAGGCTAGGCAACAAACCACTCGGCGCGACTTTGTTTGCTAATCCAAAAGTGAAACGTACGCCTTTAGAATATAAAAAACTACCGCGCCACCACCCAATATCCATGCGGGTTGCAGAGCACATGCAAACAAGTCCTAAACCACTATGGGCGCGGCGCTCGGTGTTTAGTTTAAATTGCGCTAGAATTCTCGTTACAGAAGTATTTTTGCCACAATTATTAGAATGAATGCTCAAAATATTAACAAAAAACTAGATGCTTACCAGCGTTTAATGCGCCTAGATAAGCCGATTGGCATTTTGCTATTGCTGTGGCCAACATTGTGGGCGTTGTGGCTGGCTTCGCGCGGTATTCCTGATTGGATTACACTGTTGATTTTCGTCACGGGCACCATGCTCATGCGAAGCGCAGGCTGCGTGATGAACGATATAGCAGACCGCCAATATGACGGCTTAGTGGAGCGTACTAAAAACCGACCGCTAGCGATTGGGGAGGTTAGCTTGAAAGAAGCGTATCTATTGGCTACTGGATTAGCCTTAATGGCTTTTGCGTTGGTGCTGTTGTTTAATAAAACCACTATTTTGTTGTCGTTCGCGGCTTTATTTTTAGCTGCCACCTACCCATATACCAAACGCTTTTTGGCCATTCCGCAGGCGTATTTGGGCGTGGCGTTTGGCTTCGGTATCCCCATGGCATTTGCGGCAGTGAATGATTACATTCCGCTACTAGCTTGGGTTTTGTTGGCGGCCAATGTAGCTTGGGCGATTGCTTACGATACAGAATATGCAATGGTGGATAGGGATGATGATGTAAAAATCGGCATTAAGTCTTCGGCGATTTTTTTTGGCAAATACGATGTGATTGCGGTGATGGCTTGCTACGCCATTATGTTGGGTTTGCTGGCTTATGTGGGTAAATTTATGGGTTTTGGAAAGTATTATTTTATCGGCCTGGCAGCCGCTCTGCTATTGGTCTTCTGGCAGTATATTTTAATCAAATCACGCGATAGAACACATTGCTTTAAAGCATTTTTGCACAATAACTGGATAGGTTTAGTGTTGTTTATTGGGCTTGCTGCTGAATATTACTTCCGCCGTTAATATTATTTTAATTTAGCCTATTTAAATTCAGTTATGTTAAATTCAAACAGGGTTTCTTTTGCTTCAAGCTCCATTTGAGCCAAATTTTTCGAGTCTTCTAATAGTGGCAACTCATCCATTAGCAGTAGTTTCTCTGCTTTATTAGCTGCAATTTGCGCATCTTTTAATTCTTTCAACGCCAACTTTTTCTCATCTAATTGGATAACTGTGGCTGTAGAAATGAGATCATGGGCAATGCTTTTAAGCAATAATAACTCTTCGAGCACGCTCTTTTCAAAGCCAGCTCTAGCTTCTAAGCGGCTGTTGTAAATTAAATCGTCTAAATATATTAATGCCGCTGGCGTGCCCCAAACATCTTGCAAGCCAGCATTCAAGCGGGGGAAATCTTCAAAGTGTTGTTTTTGGCTGGCCTTATCGTTAGAAAACGCCGCAATGCGGATATTAAAGTGCTCTTTGCATTCTAGCGCGGTTTGTTCGTAAACGCCTTGCATGTTTTCTTTAGCCAGCAAATCGAGTAAAAACAACCAAATAGTGACCGATTTTTTTGGAAAATCGAGTAGATGATTTTGTAATAATTGAATGGCTAAACTGGTACGGCCATGCGATAAAAACACATCGGCGTGATCCAAAATATTATGCTCTGAATCAAACTCTTCAACAGAGAAGGGCGTTTCTGCTGTGTTGAGAGGCTCAAAAACACTGGATTTTTCTGTTGAATTTTTGACCGTACTGCTAAATTCTTGACGTGTTAAGGGTGCAAAATAATCATCATTGGTTTTAAATTCTTCTAAATTAGCAGAGTTGTTGGCAGTTTGATTGGGGCTTAAAAATGCTAACTCCGCATCTACCAGCTGTTGAATTTGGCGGCGACTGCGTAATTTTTCGGCAATAGTAAGGCCGCTTAATAGTAACCCACCACCCAGTATGTAGCCTAACCAATCTAGCTTATTGCTCGAAGAATTGACTTGTTCCAGCTGCTGCGCTTTAATGTTATTTTCAGCAATTTTATTTTCGGCTTTTAGTTTTTGGTTGGCTTGCATCAAAGTGCTAATTTGTTTCTCTAAATGCAGCATACGATTATTTAAAACGGTCGCTTCATCTTGCATTTCAATATTGGCCATAGCCACTTCTGGGGCTGCGGTGAAATGTAGTTCTCTGTCAAGGCGTAAATTAGCTGTATGTTGTGTGATGCTTGTGGTCTCTCCAGCAGAAATACTTAGTCGCGGTTTGCTATCGATGGCCTCATTTTTAGAGCCATCAGAGGCTTTTATATTGGCTTTTTCAGCGTTATAGCCAGCAGTTAATACAACGTTTTTATTGGCTTTTCTGTTATTTTTTTGTTTTTTTGCAGAAGATTTTTTTGTTGAAGTTGCCACTATTTTTACCGTTTGTGCTTGCACACGGGGCTCAGCAATCTCTTTTAATATAGTGCTTGCACTTAAGATAGTGCTCGCGCTATCGTCAACCAATGTTGCATCATCTGCAATCGTATTTTCAGTTTCAGCATTCTGTGACGGGTATTCTGCTAATGGTGGATCTAGTAGCAGCACATAATCACGGCGAATCTTGACATCGCACTCCGCCATTATAGTAAGATTAGTAATGGGCTCATTGATGATTTGGTGTGTTGTAACGCTCAGGGTCGCGGTATCGCCCACAATTTTAGAAAGCTTAAAATTTGCGCTACTGATTGGATTTTCAGCATTGGTGTCATTCATTACGCTAAAGCAAGCTTCACCTTTTAGCTCGCTGGCACCCTGTATTTTAATGCTAGCGCGTAGCGGTTGACCAAGATGCGATTTAACATTGATATTGCCCAAACCAAGCGCGTATGCGTTATTCTGCGCGCCAAACGCCAAAATGGCCAAAGCGGTAATAACTGCTTGTTTAAGTGTATAATTGTTACGCATAATAGATAACCTGTTCACCAATATCATATTCTATTTTTTATTATTTAAGTAGATACTAGCAATCGGCGTGCCAACTAACAAATGTATCAGATGTAAATCTGTAGATTATAAGTGATATTAAAAATTGGTTAATAATCTATTTTTACAATTGACAAGCCTTTGTTCAAAAGCATATAATCCGCCCTCTTGATTTTATTAAGCTGTACATTGTGTATGGCGCTGGGTAGTTTGATATGAATATTTTCTCTGGAAAAACTTTTTCTGCTAAATCGCATGAAGTGCAACGTGATTGGTTTGTGATTGATGCAACTGACTTAGTGTTAGGTCGCTTGGCAAGTGCTTGTGCACACCGCTTACGTGGTAAACATAAAACCATTTATACGCCACACGTTGATACTGGTGATTACATCGTTATTATTAACGCGGACAAAATTAAAGTGACAGGCGCTAAGGCTGACGGTAAGCTTTATCACAGCCACTCTGGTTATCCAGGCGGCATCAGCACAACCACTTTCTCTAAAATGCAAGATCGTTTTCCAGGTCGCGCTTTAGAAAAAGCAGTAAAAGGAATGCTACCAAAAGGCCCATTGGGCTACGCAATGATTAAAAAAATGAAAGTTTATGCTGGCGACAAGCATGAGCACGCTGCACAACAACCGCAAGCATTGACTATCTAGGAATTATAGAATGATTGGCAAATACAATTATGGTACAGGCCGCCGCAAAAGCTCAGTAGCGCGCGTGTTTATGAAAGTTGGTAAAGGTAATATCGTGGTAAACGATAAGCCTGTAGACGAATATTTCTCTCGCGTAACTGCGCGTATGATTTTGCGTCAGCCATTAGAGTTGACTAACAATCTTACCAGCTTCGACATTATGATTAATGTCATCGGCGGTGGCGAGTCAGGCCAAGCGGGTGCGGTGCGTCATGGCATTACCCGTGCCTTGATTGATCACGATGCAACATTAAAAAGTGCATTATCTCAAGCAGGCTTCGTAACGCGTGATGCACGTGAAGTTGAACGTAAAAAAGTTGGCTTACGCAAAGCGCGTCGTCGTAAACAATTCTCTAAACGCTAATCTTAAGGCGTCTAGTATTGAAAAAGGTCGCTTTAGCGGCCTTTTTCATTTATGGTTTAAAATCTAATTTGGTTTGGATTAAGTAATTTAGTAAATATGGCAACTAAAAAATTAAAAATTGGTATTGTTGGCGGCACTGGCTACACAGGCGTTGAATTATTGCGTCTATTGGCAGTGCATCCAAATGCTGAATTAACGGCGATTACCTCGCGTGGTGAAGCGGGCTTGCCTGTGGCGGATATGTTTCCCAGCCTGCGTGGCTATGTTGATTTGGCTTTTAGCGACCCTGCAACTGCCAATTTAAGCGCGTGTGATGTGGTGTTTTTTGCAACGCCGCATGGCGTGGCCATGGGCCAAGCGCAAACATTGTTAGATGCGAAAGTAAAAGTGATTGATTTAGCGGCCGATTTTAGGCTGCAAGATGCGGCACTTTTTGAAAAGTGGTACAAAATGCCTCACACTTGCGCCGATATTTTGAAAGACGCGGTTTATGGCATCCCCGAGCTTTATCGCGATAAAATTAAAAATGCCAATGTGATTGGCAATCCAGGCTGCTACCCAACTACGGTGCTGTTAGGATTAGCGCCGTTACTAGAGCAGGGTTTGATTGATTTTACAACGCCGATTATCGCCGATTGCAAATCGGGCGTGTCGGGCGCAGGTAGGAAAGCCGAAGTCGCTACCTTGTTTGCAGAATCCAGCGATAACATGAAAGCCTATGGCGTTGCTGGCCACAGACATCATCCAGAAATTCACGCGCAGATTGCCAATCTTGTAACTAAACATAGGCCTGCAGGCAAAAATATAGATTTTATTTTTGTACCACATTTAATCCCAATGATTAGAGGCATGCTCTCGACCATTTACGTGAAACTTTCGGCCAAGGCCAGCGGCCTTGATTTGCAGCACTTATTTGAAAAACGTTATGCAATTGAACAGTTTGTGGATGTGCTGCCAGCTGGCGCTATGCCTGAAACCCGCTCTGTGCGTGGGTCTAACCAGTTACGCATGGCTTTGCACAAGCACGCGGATACAGGCTATTTAACCATCGTAGTAGTACAAGATAACTTGGTAAAAGGCGCGGCTGGTCAAGCGGTACAAAATATGAATATTATGTTTGGCCTGCCAGAGAGCGCGGGCCTAGAAGTTGTGCCACTGCTACCATAATGAGACTACCGTAATGAGACCACCGCAATGAGGCCAGTAGATCGCAGAGTTCGCCGCCATTTCGGGCTCACTGCTAGACGAGTAGCGGTGCGCTCACAGCGCCCATGGTATTTTCAAGTGCTGATGGCCGCCTTGTTTGTGGCCTTAGGCTTTGCACTGGCTTATTGGATGCTGCATGATGCTGAGAATTTTCATGAAAAATTAAAGCAAACAGCACTTGAAAATAGAGAGTTAGAGGCCAAATTAGTCGGGGCGCAGCGTGAGCTACAAGTGGAATTGGCGACTAACAATAACCTTGCCAAAGAGCTTGCAAGCGTTCAAGATGAGAACCTTAAGATAAAAGAAGATATATTCTTTTATAAAAATATGCTCAATGGCAAAAAGCCAAGGTAATTTCAAGTCTGAGTAAATAAAAGCCAAACTAAGGCTAAGTAATGATAGTTAAGGGAAACCATGTTTTTTAAAAAAGCCAATAAAATAGATAACCGTATTGATACTTTGGTTGGCGCAGATACGCGTATAGAGGGCGATTTGCATTTTAGCGGTGGTTTACGCGTGGATGGCGCTATTCGCGGTGACGTGTCTGAGCAAAATAGCAATCCGAGTACGCTTATTTTAAGTGAGCATGGTCGTATTGAAGGTTCTGTGAGTGCGGCCAAAATTGTCATTAATGGCAAAGTCATCGGCGCGGTGAAATCTAGCCATTTTATTGAGTTGCAGAGCAAAGCGCGCATCACGGGTGATTTATATTACAAATCGCTCGAGATGCACACGGGCGCGGTGATAGAAGGAAAATTAGTCTATTTGGGCGATACGCCAGAAGAAGTGGCCTAATTTTATAGGCTGAACGTTTGACCAAATTAATGGTCTATATAAGTGAGAGTTTAGGAGTAAAAAATGAATACAGTTGCTGAAATTTCCAAAGATAATCTACCAGATGTAGAAATGCCAACCCCATTGGTATTTACTGATAATGCCGCCAAAAAGGTGAAAGAGCTTATAGAAGAGGAAGGCAGCCCAGATCTTAAGTTGCGCGTGTTTGTAAGTGGCGGCGGCTGTTCAGGCTTTCAATACGGCTTTACCTTTGAAGAAGAAGTAAACGAAGACGACACGCAAGTCATGAAAGATAGCGTGACTTTGTTAATTGATCCAATGAGCCTGCAATACCTAATGGGCGCAGAGATTGATTACCAAGATAGCCTGCAAGGCTCGCAATTTGTGATTCGTAACCCACAAGCGGCATCTACTTGCGGTTGTGGTTCATCTTTCTCGGTTTAATGTTTTTGCTTTAAAACCTTTAGTTTATAAAGTTTAAGAGTAAACTGCGTGCCAATGAGAAAGCTTTTTTTAATCTTAATGATGTGCTTGTTGCCTTACCAATTTGCTTGGTCTATGGCAGCAAGCTACGACACGCATGGGGTTAAAGATACTGGCGTGCATTTTGGCCACCATGCACATGAGGTTGATGCCGTTGAGCTTGACTTAACATCACTTGATTTGGTTCCTGATATAACCCAGCTTGATTTAGTTCAAGCTGATTTAGCTCAGCTTAGCGACACCTTGAACGCTGATCAAATTGATAGCGATACATCAACCAACAAAAATCACGTGCATTACGG